>JAUZQH010000140.1 GCA_030951065.1 Mariprofundus sp.
GCGCTGATGTGTCAGTGCTTCCGTGCAGCCCACGGACGGGCTGCCAAATCAAACACGCAAGTGCTTGATTTGTAAGCAAATACAAAATCGCATTTTTGCATTTGCGGACTGATTACAGGCAGGATGCCTTTAATCAGCATCCCCTTAAGTACCGGAGCGCTGCCATGTTTGGACTGGGAACAACTGAGCTGATTTTAATCCTGATCATTGTGATCGTGTTGTTTGGTGCCAAGCGATTGCCGCAGGTGGGGGCCGGGCTGGCCAAAGGGATCAAGAGCTTTCGCAGTAATATCTCCGATGATGACAAGAATAGTGACGTTGTAGATAAAACTGCAGATGAAACAGGTGCCGATGCAGGTGGCGACAAGAAATAAGCTGTTCTTGGCATGAAACAAATAACGCGGTTGCATGGAACTTTTGCACGGCATGTTACTGTTTCATGGCATGGGATGGAAAAGACCCATGCGCGTTAACAGGGATAAGCTATGCCTGATATAGGATTTCTGGAATTGATACTGGTCGGTATTATTGCCTTTCTGGTGTTAGGCCCTGATCGTATGCCTGAATTGTTTGCACAGGTCGGCCGGGTCGTGCGCAAGGGGCGTGGATGGATAGCCGATGTACGCCGTCAGATTGACGAGGAAACCGCACCGTTGAAAAACTCGCTGCACGACGTGGAAGATAGCGTTGGTGGTATTGATGACTACAATAAAGAGATCATGAAAAAGCTTGGTCAAACGCTTGAAATTGATCCTGAATCGACTCCGGAGAGCAATAAAAAGCAGGAGGATCAGTGAGTCGATCCGGAACTCGGGAAAATGCTCCACTCGATGAAGATCAGGAACCTGTCAGTCCGGGGATGAGCGTGCTGGCGCATCTGTCCGAACTGCGCCGTCGGGGAACTATCGCGATTGTAGCTTATGCTGTTGGCGTGATGGTGCTGATGAACTTTTCGCAGCCGGTATTCGAATTCATTTCCCAGCCGCTGCGTGCAGCCCTGCCGCCGGATACACCACTGGTCTTCCTGAATGCTCCGGATGTGTTTTTTACCTATCTGAAAATCGCACTGGTTTTAAGTCTTTTTGCCACTGCGCCGGTGACGCTATATCAATTCTGGGCTTTTGTTGCACCGGGGTTGTATCGGCATGAACGACAGGTATTTGCAGCGTATTTTTTCGGTAGTCTGGCTTTGCTTCTGGTCGGTGGTGCTTTTGCTTTTTATGTCGTTTTTCCGCTTATATTCCAGTTTTTTCTGAGTTTCTCCACCGACACCATTCAAGCCATGCCAGCTGTAAAAGAGTATTTAACGCTGGTATTGAAGCTGCTATTTGCTTTCGGTATGAGCTTCCAGATTCCCATTATCATTATGTTGCTGGTGCGGCTTAATATAGTCGATACTGCAACGCTGGCTGAACAGCGCCGTTATGTGATTGTCTGGGTGTTTGTTTTTGCCGCGATTCTCACTCCACCGGATATTATTTCACAGGTGTTGCTTGGTATTCCGATGCTACTACTCTACGAAGTGGGTCTGTTGCTGGCCAAACTGAAAAAAACAGCTCCGGTTGAATAGGCTTATTCGGAGATACGAACAGTTTCTCCGACTTTAACGTGTTCGAACAGTTCCACCATATCCTGGTTTTTCATGCGAATGCAGCCGTGCGAAGCGGGGGAACCTATTTTGTCTTCTTCGTGAGTGCCGTGGATATAGATATATCGAGCATGCGTGTCGACCGGGCCACGGCGATTCTTGCCGGTTTCACATCCCTCCAGCCATAAAATTCGGGTGAGAATCCAGTCTCGATCCGGGTCGGATGTTTCCGGGTTGTAAATGCAGAATGGTTGACGGGCGTTGAATGCTGTCAGAAGCGGCATGCCATGGCCGATCTTTTCGGCAATACGGTGTTTGCCCAGTGGTGTCTGAAAGCTGCCTTGCAGGTTGCCAGCGCCGTTGCTGGCGGTGGAAACAGGGTAGACACGGCAGACACCTGTTTTACGGCGGTGATAGAGGATTTGTCCGGATATGGAGATGATGATCATGGCGTGAGTGTAGTCGGCTTCTGATTTGAGTACACCACGACGTTGTCACTGTCGATCACAACGCTAGTGTTCCATGCCTTTATGAATCCAGTGATGTTTACATTATGATGATAGAGCGGCATGAGCATATCCTTGCTGAAGTTGTGCGGGCTTACCTTGATACAGGCCAACCTGTCGGCTCGCGCAGCCTGTCCGAACAGGGCGGTCTGGGCCTGAGTCCGGCATCCATACGTAGTGTCATGGCGGACCTTGAGCGTCAGGGTTTATTGGCAGCCCCGCATACATCGGCCGGACGTGTACCTACCGATACCGGCTTGCGTTATTTTGTCGATACGCTTATGACGGTTGATAAGGGTATGAATAAGCAACTGGAACGGTCTGTGGCAGGGCATCTGTCCCAGGCTTCAGAACGCAACAATATATTGCAACGTGCTACCGATGAGCTGGCAAGTTTGACGCATTTCGCCGGTATGGTCTGGGTGCATGAGCAGAAGGTACACAGGATTAATCGTATTGAACTGGTGCCGGTATCATCCGAAAAGGTACTGGCTGTGATCGTAAGCGATTCCGGTGAGGTTCAGAACAGGCTGATTGCCCGGCCCGGATATATGGACCATGAACCGATGGATGAAGAACAACTGCGCAGTGTTTCAGCCAAACTCAATGAACTGCTTGGCGGCTGCAATCTTGAACAGGTACGGCAACGATTGCAGCTGGCGATGGACTCGGATCGTCTGAAAATCCGTCATTTGTTGCAGGACTTGAAACAATGGGCTGATGCCCCTATAGAAGGTCAAACCGATATGTTTGTCAGTGGTCAGCGGCAACTGCTGGAGATGCCGGAATTTACTGTGCTTGACACCATTCGTTCACTGATGTCAGCCATTGAAGAGCGGGAGCAATTGCTGCACCTGGTTGCACAGGTAGAGTCCGGGGAAGGTGGCGTGAAAGTATTCATCGGTAGCGAGCATGCGCTGGTGCATATGGAGCAGGTGTCTGTGGTGCTGTCGCGTTATGAAGGGTCAGCCAGTGTGGTTGGTACACTCGGCGTGATCGGACCGCGTCGCATGCATTATGAGCGCGTGATGCCAATTGTGGATTGTACTGCCAGATGGGTCAGTAGAATGTTAGGAGGAAAAGTAGAGTGATGGGCAGGAAAAAGAAAAGAACAGCTGAAGCCCGGGTGGAAGCGGTGGATGCATTGGATAAAACTGAAGATGCCATTGAACTGGATGAGAATGGTGATGAAGCAGGGGCAAAGCCTGATCCGCTGGAAGCGGCAGAGGCGGAAATCGCAGAATTGAAAGACAAGTTGTTACGTATGCATGCGGAGATGGAGAATCTGCGCAAACGAACGCAGCGCGAAGTGGCCGAGGCACACAAGTTCGGGGTCGAGAAATTCGCTACGGCACTGTTGGATGTGGTGGATAATCTGGAGCGTGCGCTGGAAGCGGAAGAGGGTAATGAGGCGGCTGTTCGCGAGGGCGTGCAACTCACACTCAATAGCTGGCACGAGATGATGAAGAATTTTGAGGTCGAGCGCATTGATGCTGTGGGTAAGGATTTTGATCCGCATTTACATGAAGCACTGACACAAATACCCAGCGAGGAAGCGGAAGGAAAGGTTGTTGGCCAGCATGTGGCCGGATACACTTTACATGGACGTTTGATTCGCCCTGCCAAAGTGCTGGTTTCCAGCGGTCCTGCAAAATAACTTACACTTAAAACCATCTTGCCACAGTTTAATTAGACTATCAGAAAAATGGTCAAAGGGGTTGAAATTGTTGTGAGCGCTCCCCATAAAAGAGTTCACAGACAAGTTTTTAATGCAGCATGACTGCATGATCAGGAGAAATACAAATGGCTAAAGTAATAGGAATTGACCTCGGAACCACTAATTCGTGCGTGGCCGTGATGGAAGGTGATAAGGCAAAAGTAATTGCCAATGCGGAAGGTGATAATACTACACCGTCGATTGTGGCATTCGCCAATGATGAGCGTCTGGTTGGTGCGCCGGCGAAGCGTCAGATGGTCACTAATCCGGACAATACATTTTATGCGGTAAAACGTCTGATCGGGCGCAAATTTGATTCGGCTGAAACCAAACATCATCATGAACTGGTTTCTTACCCGATTGTGGCTGCCGATAATGGTGATGCCTGGGTAGAAGCCAATGGCAAAAAGATGAGCCCGCAGGAGATCTCTGCCATTACCTTGCAGAAGATGAAGAAAACAGCTGAAGACTACCTGGGTGAAGAAGTAAAAGATGCGGTGATTACCGTACCTGCCTATTTCAACGATTCCCAGCGTCAGGCTACCAAGGATGCCGGTGCAATTGCCGGTCTGAATGTGCTGCGTATTGTTAACGAGCCGACTGCGGCAGCGTTGGCTTACGGGCTGGACAAAACCGAAGAGAACCACCTGATTGCCGTGTATGATCTGGGTGGCGGTACGTTTGATATCTCTATTCTGGAAATTGGTGATGGCGTGTTCGAAGTGAAAGCCACCAACGGCGACACCTTTCTCGGCGGTGAAGATTTTGATCTGGTGTTGATCAAATATCTGGCCGAGGAATTCAAGAAAGAACACGGCGTTGATCTGATGGCCGACAAACTGGCTTTGCAGCGTTTGAAAGAAGCTGCGGAAAAAGCCAAGATCGAGCTTTCATCCAGCCAGCAGACTGAAGTAAATCTGCCGTTCATCACAGCAGATGCAAGCGGTCCGAAGCATTTACTGATCAAGTTGACGCGCGCCAAGTTCGAGAGTCTGGTGGGCGATCTGGTGGAAAGCACACTGAAGCCATGCACCCAGGCATTGAAAGATGCCGGTGTGAAAGCATCTGATATCCATGAGGTTGTGCTGGTCGGCGGGCAGACCCGTATGCCGCTGGTGCAGCAGAAGGTGCAGGAGTTCTTTGGCACCGAGCCACATAAGGGCGTAAATCCGGATGAAGTGGTTGCTATTGGTGCTGCTATTCAGGGTGCGGTGTTGACCGGTGATGTCACCGATGTACTGCTGCTGGATGTGACACCTCTGAGTCTCGGTATTGAAGTCGAGGGTGGTTTGTTCAACAAGATTATCGAAAAGAACACCACCATCCCGACCAAGAAGAGTCAGACGTATACCACAGCGGCTGATAATCAGACTGCTGTAACCATCAAGGTGGCTCAGGGAGAGCGCGAGCTGTTCTCTGCCAACAAACAGCTCGGCCTGTTCAATCTGGAAGGTATTGCTCCGGCCCCTCGCGGCATGCCGCAGATTGAAGTCACATTTGATATCGATGCCAACGGCATTCTCCATGTGCATGCCAAGGACAAGGGTACCGGCAAGGAAACCTCGATTCGCATCGAGTCCGGTTCCGGTCTGAGCGAGGAAGAGATTGAGCGCATGAAGAAAGATGCAGAAGCCAATGCAGATGCCGACAAGAAGCTCAAAGAGCAGATTGAAGCGAAGAACCGTGCTGATGCGCTGGTCTACTCCACTGAAAAATCGCTGAAAGAGCATGGCGATAAAGTGGATGAAGATACCCGCAAAGGCATAGAAGAGGCGCTGGAAGAACTGAAAAAAGCCATTGAAGGCGGTGATGCCGAAACGATAGCTGCAGCCGAGACGAAACTGGCTGAGAAGTCACAAAAGCTGGGTGAAGTAATTTACCAGCAGATGCAGCAGGAACAGGCACAGACTGAAGGTGGTGCGGCGGACACGTCCGGCGCTGCTGATAGCAGCACGGCAAAAGATGCCGATGTCGTGGACGCCGAAGTTGTGGATGAAAACAACAAGAAATAAGGCGTAAGCCGGAATGTGTGAGGGGCGGGGGGCTTAGGTCTGCCGCTCCTTTTCACATTTAGCAGACAGGGAGTGACAGTGTCCAAACGCGATTATTATGAAGTGCTGGGCGTGGCCAAAGATGCCGACGAAAATACCATCAAACGGGCTTACCGAAAGCTGGCCATGAAATATCATCCGGATCGAAACCCGGATGATAAAGCGGCGGCTGAAAATTTCCGTGAGGTGACAGAAGCCTACGAAGTACTGACCGATGATTCCAAGCGTGCACGTTATGATCAGTACGGGCATGCGGGTGTGGATGAGCAGATGCAGGACTTCTGGGGGCGTGGTGGTGCTCAGGATTCACATGCGTTCCGTGATTTCGGGGATATGTTCGGCGATGTGTTCGGAGATATGTTCGGTTTCGGTGGAGGCTCGCAATCCAGCCGTGGGGCCGATCTGCGCTATAATCTTTCCATGACACTGGAAGAAGCAGCCAGTGGTCGTGAAGTGGAACTGCAAATTCCCAGACATGAAACCTGTGGATGCTGCAATGGTTCAGGCGCACGCCCTGGTACCAACCCGGTACCTTGCAATACATGCGGAGGTCATGGTCAGGTACAGATGCAGCAGGGTTTCTTTGCGGTGCGCCGTACATGTCCGACCTGTCAGGGTGCCGGTACCCGGATTGAATCGCCATGCATTGAATGTGGTGGTGCCGGACGCGTCAAAACTACCAAAAAGTTAAAAATAAAAGTTCCTGCCGGTGTGTATGATGGTGCTCAGGTGCGTGTTTCCGGTGAAGGTGAAGCCGGTCCGCAGGGCAGTCCTCCCGGGGATCTGTATGTGGTGATTTCGCTGAAAGAGCATGCTATTTTTGAGCGTGAGGGGGCGGATCTCCATTGTACCATGCCGGTGACATTTCCTCAGGCGGCTCTGGGTGCAGAAGTCGATGCGCCGACGCTGGATGGAAAGGTTAGAATCAAAATTCCACCTGGAACCGAGGGCGGACGGGTATTCCGTTTGCGTGGGCACGGGGTTCCGGATGTGCGTTCAGGTGGTCAAAAGGGTGATTTATATGTGCGTGTTAAGATTGCCGTACCGAAAAAAATGAGTTCACGCCAAGCTGAGTTGCTGCGTGAATTTGCCAATGAAACCGGTGACGAAGTATATCCCGAACGCTCATCGTTTCTGGGTAAAGTGAAAGAGTTCTGGGATGACCTCTCCAAAGAGGCCAGATCATGAGTGCATTGAGAGTGGTTGTTGTCGGCGCATCAGGTCGAATGGGACGCATGCTGGTACGTGCTGTAACCGAAAGCCGGGGAGCCACTCTGTTGGGCGCTACCGAGCGGCCCGGCTCCGAGTTTATTGGCCGTGATGCCGGCGAACTGGCCGGAGTGGAGACACTGGCTGTACGTCTTGTCGACCATGTCAGCGATTGTCCCGAAGCCGATGTGCTGATCGATTTTACTGCACCGTCTGCAACATTGAAACATGCCGAATTTGTTGCTGAACGCGGTATGGCTATGGTTATTGGCACTACCGGTTTTGATGCGGGTCAGCTGCAGCAGTTGCGTGATACCCTGTCCGGTTCAGCTGTAGTAATGGCAGCCAATTATTCGGTTGGCGTGAATCTGGCCTTGAGTTTGATCGAAAGGGCTGCCCGTGTGCTGGGTGATGATTATGATGCCGAAATTTTCGAGGCACATCACAAACATAAAGTCGATGCCCCGAGCGGGACAGCACTGGCCATGGGCAAGTCCCTTGCTGCCGGCAGGGGTGTGGTGCTGGAGGATGTGGCTGTATTATCCCGCGAAGGTATCACCGGAGCTCGCAAAGCAGGTGCGATCGGTTTCTCGGTCGTACGTGGCGGTAATATTGTTGGTGAACATAAAGCCATGTTTATTGCCGATGAAGAGCGAATCGAAATCAACCATATTGCCAGTGATCGGATGGTATTCGCACGCGGAGCCGTGCGTGCTGCCGGCTGGCTGTCCAATCAGCCTTGTGGCTGGTACGATATGCATGATGTGCTTGGCTTGAATAGCTGAGCCCTTTCTGAAAGCGCGCAGGCGCACTCTGCAGAAGATTTTCCTTAAGGAAGCGCTGACACATCAGCGCTTTGTAATCGATGGCAAAACCACGCTTTTGCCTGAGCGGGCTGATTTTTGCCAGGATGGCAATAACTCAGCATTGCCTTAACTGATTTCAACAAAGCTTTCACAGCGGCGATCGATACGTTCAAACAGAGGGCTTGATGCGGCCAGTTTTTCAATGCGGTCGATAGTAGCTCGTGATACATCGCTATAGGTTTCCATGAATGTGGTGTTGCCGTTCGTCTTGCGTATAAACAGCTTGCCGCGTACGCCAGCTTGTTGTTCGACTGTATCAAGCCAGTTCAGCAGATCGGGCTCCTGTTTTTCACCGGCGTGATACCAGACAAATGCATCAGGCATGACAAGCCTCCAGAACTTTTATGTTGACGCCGTTTGTCAGGGACAGGGCTGAATTCGATTCGGCTATTTCTATAGGTAAATAAGCGATACCAAAGCAGCGTTGTTCATGGTCAACTGCTGCGGATTTCAGTTCTCCTATGCTGGTTGATGTGCGAACAGGGCATGGGAGTACATCGGGCTTTCCGGCAATCGCCACCTTATACAATTTCTTTTTGATGCCACCGCGCCAGTGCATCCGGCTGGTGATTTCCTGACCAACATAACATCCCTTGTCGAATGATACGCCGTTAAATTCAATCAGGTTGGCATTGAGCGGGTGTATGCTGGCATCCCATTCGACACCGAAATCCGGCATGCCTCGGATGATGCGCATAGCTTCCATTTCGCTGTCATTCACCTGTTGATGGCGGCCGATAACGGCAGTGATATGTTTCCGGTTGCTGATAATCCAGTAGCCGCGGGGATGTTCCGGCATCACCAGTGCAAATGTATCTGTTCCGGTGTTTCTGCTACAGGACAACCAGCTCTGATCCGGTTCGGCCAGCTCGAAATCATCAAGAAACCGGGCTGCGTTGGCACCCTGAGCGGAACAGATGATAAGGCTGTCAACCAGGCCAATACGCAGTGTATGACCCAACGCAAACTGGCGCAGGCGTGCGACAGTTACTTCGGCATGCGAGGCTGGTGTAAGCAAGATCAGTTCATCATGATGGCCCTGGAGAATATACAGTTCGGAAACCGCTTTGCCTTGCGGGGTCAGAATACAGCTGTGAATGCCCTGTGTCGGTGTAAGGCGGTTAATATCCTGGGTGATTTGGCCTTGCAAATAGTTGCGCAGGTCGGGGCCGGAAGCTTTCAGGACGGCCCAGCTGTTACGCAGGGCGACCACGGCATCATGCAACAATTGATTAGCGGTTGTTTGTTTCAATTCAGGTAAATTCATGATGGACGGATTCTAGCAGTAAAATGCTCGTAACACCCCCCTGACGAAGCATGGTTTATCTGGTGCGATCAACATAGTCTGCGCGCACATCTCACCGGGGGAGGGGTCCATGGCATTGCGCCCAAAGCTGTCCAATAACAGAAAACGGAAAATTAAAATGCTGCTCGGCAGGGCTTTCGAGGCTCTTCAGAACGGTGAGCAAGAGCAGTGTGAACAGTTATGCAAAGCGATTGATGAGATTCAGCCGGGCAATGCCGATACTGCCTATTTGCGTGGTGTATTGGCCAGAGATTGCGATCAGTGTGAACAGGCGAAAGCTTATTTTCATCTGGCGATTGAGGCATCACCAAAGCGGGCTGATTTTGTGGCAGCACTGGCCGGTCTCTATCTGTCTGTCGGGGAATATAAACAGGCAGTTCCGGTCTACAGGCAGGCCTTGGCGCTTGAACCCCATAATATCAATGTCCGGATTGGACTGGCCGGAGCATTGGTCTGTTTGTCACAATATGATGAAGCAATTGAATTGCTGGAGGGTGCAAGAAAACGGCGGCCGGGAGATATCGATATTCGTATGGGGCTGTTTCAGGCCTGTCACGACAGCGGGCGCATAGTACAGGCGCGCGAGCATTTGGATGCTATATTCAAGCGAGATCCGGAAAATGCACAGGCTTTTTATAGTCTGGGCTTGCTGGATATAGAAAATGGATCGCTGACAGAGGGTGAAAAAGCAATTCGGCAGGCGATAACTTGCGCACCGGATTATACTGAGGCTTATACGGTGCTGGCTGATTTGCAACGGTTTGAGCATGAAAACGATGATACTCTGGCCATGCAGGAGCTGTACGGGCGTTGCCCTGAAGGTTCGATTGAGCGGATGCATATGGCTTTTGCACTGGCCAAGGTGAGCGATGACCTGGGTCAGTACGATGAAGCTTTTTCAAAGATGCAGGAGGCGAATGCGATTCGGCGTGGATTCAGCCCTTACGATGAGAAGGCCGAATTCGAACGCATGCGCCAGTTGATGGCAGTCTGCACGAAGGAAGTGGTTACTGAAAACTCGGGTATTGACAGCAATGCACCGATTTTTGTGCTGGGTATGCCCCGTTCCGGAACATCGCTGGTGGAGCAGATTTTGTCCGCCCACCCTGATGTGTACAGTTGCGGTGAAAACAATATGCTTAATCAGTCGATCGCTTCTGTGTCCGGGGCGGGGGATGATTCGCTTTCGGTTTGTGCATGGTCGACGGAGCAATGCCGGGTTGCCGGTGATGCTTATTTGAAGCGATTGCGGCAGCTTGATCCCGAGGCATGTCGATATACGGATAAATCGCTTCATCATATTCTGCATATTGGTTCGATTGCCCGCCTGTTTCCCAACGCGAAAATCATTCATGTACGGCGTCACCCTCTGGATACCTGTTTGTCGATATACAAAAATAATATTACCGGAGACCTGTTTGGTTATGGTCATGATCTTGACGAATTGGGGCGCTATTACCGCATGTATATCAAGTTGATGGAACATTGGGAAAATACGCTGCCGGCAAGCATGCTGATTGAGATCGAGTATGAGCAGCTGGTCACAGACCAGGAGCAGCAGAGCATGATATTACTGGAGGCTTGCGGGTTGGAATGGGATCCGGCTTGTCTCGATTTTCAACAGGCAGACCATCGGGTGCTGACGGCCAGTATGATGCAGGTTCGTCAGCCTGTGTATACACGCTCGATAGCTGTCTGGCGTCATTATGAAACGCAGCTGAAATCGTTGGTGGATTTGCTCGGGGACAGGCTACCCACAGTCCCCGAAGGGTTTTGTTAGCTGATTTCTGTTTCCTGCTTCTATGCCCTGCCGTACGTCTTCGTTATAGTTGCGACTTTCTTTCAATGAAAGGGATTCTGGAGGCAAGATGACAACACAGGCGAATGGTTCAGCTATGGGTACGGAAATGGCAGGGGACAGTTATGATGCGCAACAGCCGTTGCCCAATTCCCGCAAGGTCTATATCGAGGGGTCACGTCCCGATATCCGTGTGCCGATGCGTGAGATCTCGCTTTCTCCCACCCACACCAATGCCGGTGATGAAGAGAATGCCCCGATTCTGGTGTATGATACATCCGGTCCTTATACCGATCCGGACGTTGAGCTGGATTTGCAGAAAGGCTTGCCTGATGTGCGTACGGGCTGGATTGAAGAGCGTGATGATACAGAGTTCTTAACAGGGTTGTCTTCCGATTACGGCAATGAACGTCGCGATGATGAAAGTCTCAATCACTTGCGTTTCGAGCATCTGAAACAGCCACGTAAAGCCAAAACAGGCAGGAATGTGTCGCAGATGCATTATGCCAGGCAGTGGATTATCACTCCGGAAATGGAATATGTGGCGATTCGCGAAAATCAGAAACGCGAGCATCTGCGTGAAATTACCAGGCAGCATCCGGGCGAATCTTTTGGCGCTAATATTCCACGCGTGATTACGCCTGAGTTTGTGCGTGATGAAGTGGCCAGAGGCCGTGCCATTATTCCGGCCAATATCAATCATCCGGAACTGGAGCCGATGATTATCGGGCGTAATTTTCTGGTTAAGATCAATGGGAATATCGGTAATTCGGCTCTTTCTTCATCGATTGAAGAAGAAGTGGACAAGATGACCTGGGCAACCCGCTGGGGTTCGGATACCATCATGGATCTCTCTACCGGAAAGAATATCCATGAAACACGTGAATGGATTATTCGCAATGCGGCTGTACCGATTGGTACAGTACCGATTTATCAGGCACTGGAGAAGGTCAATGGCGTGGCTGAAGATCTGACCTGGGAGGTGTTCCGCGATACCCTGGTTGAGCAGGCCGAACAGGGCGTGGATTATTTCACTATTCATGCCGGCGTGTTATTGCGTTATGTGCCGATGACTGCGAAAAGGCTTGCCGGTATTGTCTCGCGCGGTGGCTCGATTATGGCCAAGTGGTGTCTGTCGCATCACAAAGAGAATTTCCTCTATACCCATTTTGAAGATATTTGCGAAATCATGAAAGCCTATGATGTGTCATTCTCGCTCGGCGACGGTTTAAGGCCGGGTGCGATTGCCGATGCCAATGATGAAGCACAGCTGGGCGAGTTGAAGACGCTTGGTGAATTGACCCAGGTGGCCTGGAAACATGAGGTGCAGACCATGATTGAAGGTCCCGGCCATGTGCCGATGCAGATGATTAAGGAGAATATGGATTTGCAGCTGGAGTGCTGTGATGAAGCGCCATTCTATACGCTGGGTCCGCTGACTACGGATATTGCACCGGGTTATGATCATATCACTTCCGGTATCGGTGCTGCCCAGATCGGCTGGTATGGCTGCGCCATGCTTTGTTATGTGACACCGAAGGAGCATCTGGGCCTGCCCAATCGTGATGATGTGAAAACAGGTGTGATTACCTACAAGATTTCCGCACACGCGGCTGACCTGGCCAAAGGGCATCCGGGTGCCCAACAACGCGATGATGCGCTGTCCAAAGCCCGTTTTGAATTCCGCTGGGAAGATCAGTTCAACCTGAGTCTTGATCCGGATACGGCGCGTTCATTTCATGATGAGACCCTGCCGAAGGACTCTGCCAAGGTGGCGCATTTCTGTTCCATGTGCGGACCGAAATTCTGCTCGATGAAAATCACTCAGGACGTACGCGATTATGCCAAAGCGCATGGTCTGGAAACCAGGGAGGCCATTGATGCAGGCATGGCAGAACAGTCAAATGAGTTTCTGCGTACCGGTTCGGAGATTTACCATAAAACCTGAGCATTGCCCAGCCTATAGCCAATAGTATGATGAAGGGGGTGGCCGGGTTTTTCTGCGAATTTCTTTTTTCGTGATGAAAAGGTGTTATTCGTTTATCATATAGTTTCAAGGAGGATCGTTATGCCGCATTCCAAGATATTTGCCCGGGACATTATGGATACTGATCCACCCTATTGTTTGATGGATGTATCGGTGGAAGATATTGCCAAACGTTTGGCAGAAGAGAATTTAACCGGCATGCTGGTTGTGGATGATGATAAACGCCTGTTCGGGCTTATCACAGAAAGTGATTTGATTGATCAACAGAAAAATCTGCATGTACCAACTGCTGTAGCTTTGTTCGATATGGTTATTCCTCTCGGGGAATCCCGGTTTGAACAAGAGTTGAAACGGATGCAGGCGATGACGGCTGAAGATCTGGCACAGACCAATGTGGTTACGGTTGGTGTGGATGCAGATCTGGGCGAAATTGCAGCTGTAATGGCAGATGAAAAGGTGCACCATCTGCCTGTCATGGATGGTGAATCGGTGGTGGGTATGATCAGTAAACATGATGTCATCAAGGCGCTGGTTGCCAACAGATAACACGTTTGAAGCACTCGACTCACAACGAATCAGAAACTGTTGAAGTCGCCACCGGCTTGGCGGCCACGCTGAAACCGGGGGATGTGGTTGCTGTTTCCGGCGAACTGGGGGCCGGGAAAAGCGTATTTTGCAGAGCGGTTATGCGCGCTCTGGGTGTTGCCGACAAAGCTTTACCCAGTCCGACTTTTTCCATCATTCAGGAATATGATGCCGATGATTGCCGTGTTGCTCATATGGACTGGTATCGTCTGGATGAGGTGACCGAGATAGAAATGCTTGGTGTGCGTGACTTTTTTCTGCCTCCATGGATTTGCCTGGTCGAATGGCCGGAAAGGGCCGCCGATCTGTTGCCGGAGGGTACTATTCAGGTTCGGATTCAATGCGACACTGATCATATGGCGTGGCGATTGATTCAGGTGCGATGATCTTGAATAAAATCTGATCCTGAGCTGGAAGCGGCGGGTTCGTTCTGATACATTCCCGACCCGTCATGAATAAACAAACAAGATTCGTTTTTGTCACCGGCGGGGTAGTGTCGTCGCTCGGAAAAGGCATTGCTGCGGCCAGCCTTGCGGCGCTCTTTGAAGCGCGCGGTTTGCGCGTCACCATGCAGAAACTCGACCCCTATATCAATGTCGACCCCGGCACGATGAGCCCGTTCCAGCACGGCGAGGTTTTTGTGACCGATGACGGTACTGAAACCGACCTTGATCTCGGTCATTATGAGCGTTTTACCCATGCGACCATGTCGAAACGCTCCAATTATACCACAGGCCGTATTTATGAGTCGGTTATTCGGCGCGAACGGCGTGGCGATTATCTGGGTGCAACCGTGCAGGTTATTCCGCATATTACCGATGCCATTAAAAATGCTGTATTATCGTTGCGTTCTGAAGATGTGGATATCGCACTGGTGGAGATCGGCGGTACAGTCGGCGATATCGAGTCGCAGCCATTTCTGGAAGCGATTCGTCAGCTCCGGTTTGATCTGGGCAAGAAAAATACTGCCTATATTCATCTGACACTGGTGCCATATATTGCCTCTGCCGGTGAGATGAAATCCAAACCAACCCAGCATTCTGTCAAGATTTTACGTGAAATCGGTATTCAGCCGGATGTGTTGCTGTGCCGTTCCGATCACCCGATTCCCAAGAGCCAGAAGGATAAAATCGCCCTGTTCTGTAATGTGGATCGGGATTCAGTGATTGATGCTCCGGATGTGGATACCATCTATGCTGTGCCGCTGAGCTTGCGTGAAGGCGGGCTGGGTTCTGTGGTGTTGAATCATTTTCGGATGGATGACCCCGAGCCGGATTTATCAGTGTGGGAGGATATTTGCTGCAGGATACGTGAGCCGAAACAGGCTGTTCGCATTGCCATGGTGGGCAAATATGTTGAATTGACCGACGCATATAAATCGGTGAATGAGGCGCTGATTCACGGCGGTATGGCACATGGTGTACGTGTGGAAATTGAATATGTCGATGCCGAATCGCTGGAGAAAAACGGTGCAGACTGTCTCTCCGAAGTTGACGGTGTACTGGTGCCCGGCGGGTTCGGACAGCGCGGTACCGAGGGCAAGATTGCCGCAATTCGTTATGCGCGGGAAAACAAATTGCCGTATCTGGGTATCTGCCTCGGCATGCAACTGGCCGTAGTGGAATTTGCCCGCAATGTGGCTGGTTTGACCGATGCCATCAGTTCTGAATTCAATGAGCGGGCGGATCATCCGGTGATTGCCCTGATGACCGAATGGGAACAGGAAGGTATGCGTGTTCAACGCAATTCAGACAGCGATCTGGGTGGTACCATGCGCCTCGGCGGTTATCCATGCAGGGTGATTGAAGGCACGAAAACGTTTGCGGCTTACGGGCAGAGCGAAATTCGCGAGCGCCACCGGCATCGCTACGAATTTAATAATACCTACCGCGAGCAATTGGAAGAAGCCGGTTTAACTGTTGCCGGCACCTTGCCGGATAATTCATTGGTGGAAATTGTTGAGGTGAAAGATCACCCGTGGTTTGTCGCCTGCCAGTTTCATCCGGAATTTCTGTCCCGCCCTTATAACCCGCATCCGCTGTTCTCCGCCTTTGTCGGGGCGAGCAAAGAACAGGCTGCTGTATGATACAAAAGGTTGTTACTGTTGGTGATATCCGGATTGCCAATGATTTTCCTCTGGTGTTGCTGGCCGGACCATGCGTGATTGAGGGTGAAGACTTTACATTAAAAGCTGCAGCCGGAATTGCGGCGATTGCAAACCGTGTCGGTGTACCGCTGGTATTCAAATCCAGCTTCGATAAAGCCAACCGCACCAGCAAGGATGGCTTTCGCGGCCCCGGCATGGATGAAGGCTTGCGTATTCTGCAACGCGTTAAAGATGAACTGGGCTTGCCGGTTGTCACTGATATCCATGAAAGCCATCAGGTGACAGCTGTGGCTGAAGTTGCCGATGTTTTACAAACACCGGCTTTTTTGTGCCGTCAAACCGATTTTATAGAAGCGGTTGCCAGCTCCGGCAAGCCGGTAAATATCAAGAAAGGCCAGTTTCTTGCACCCTGGGATATGCAGCATGTGCTCGAAAAAGCACAGGCGACCGGCAATGAAAATATTATGTTGTGCGAACGCGGAGCCAGTTTTGGTTATAATAACCTGGTGTCGGATATGCGTTCACTGCTGGTTATGCGCGAATTCGGCGCACCTCTTGTTTACGATGCAACCCATTCGGTACAGCAACCGGGAGGGTTGGGCGGTGCAACCGGTGGTAATCGTGAGTATGTGCCGGGTCTGTCCCGTGCAGCAGTGGCAACAGGCGTTGCAGCCCTGTTTATGGAAGTTCATCCCGATCCGGATAAAGCCATGTCCGATGGCCCGAATTCACTGGCGCTGGATGATCTGGAGGATGTGTTGACCACATTGAAACAGATTGATGAGGTTGTGAAAGCGTAAACGAGTGAGCCATCAGGGAAAGATTGAGAAACTGTGTCCTTGAAGTTTTTCAAAATTCCGGGCGTTGTTTTTTCATTTTAATTTCCCCAATTCATGGACGAATTATGTTCTATTGCGTATGGTTGCGCGCCCTCGATAAAAAGAGATATGCCTTCTCAGGCTGTTGCTTGGCGGGAATGATAAAACGCATGGATGAAATCAAAACCACCCACACATAAGCGCATGATCTGTGGCCATGATTGAGGTTTTGAATCGCGTTTTTAGAAACTATAAATATGTGTCGATGATGATGTCGAACAGGAGAAAAAAGTGAGTGAAATTGTAAAAGTACATGGTCGTGAGATTTTTGATTCACGCGGTAACCCAACGGTTGAAGTTGATGTGAAACTGTCCTCGGGGGCTTTTGCCCGGGCGGCAGTGCCCAGTGGAGCATCCACAGGAGCGCGTGAAGCAGTGGAACTGCGTGATGGCGGCAGTCGATTGGGCGGCAAGGGTGTTCGCAAGGCAGTCAGTCATGTCAATGATGAGATTGCAGCGGCTGTAATCGGTCTGGATGCTGCGGATCAGCAGGGGCTGGACGATAAACTGATTGCACTGGATGGAACACCGAACAAGCGGCGCCTGGGTGCCAATGCCATCCTCGGGGTATCGATGGCCGTGGCCAAGGCACAGGCGGTTGAGAAGGGTGTATCCCTGTTCCGTTATCTGGGTGGCGAAAATGCCAACCTGTTGCCTGTACCCTGTATGAATGTGATTAATGGCGGTTCACATGCGGATAACAGTATTGATTTCCAGGAGTATATGATTGCCCCGGTTGGTGCCGCATCATTTGCACAGGCACTGGATATGGGGGCGGAGGTGTTTCATGCACTGAAATCCGTACTCAAATCCGGTGGACATGTTACTGCCGTGGGCGATGAAGGTGGTTTTGCACCGAACCTGGGTTCCAATGAAGAGGGTATTACAGTCATCCTTCAGGCTATTGAGCAGGCTGGCCTCAAGGCAGGGGATGATGTTGCCATTGCATCCGATATGGCTGCTTCCGAATTTTATCATGATGGATCGTATGTGCTGGCCGGTGAGGGAAACCGCAAGCTGGATGCCGCAGGGATGGTCGATTTGATTGATTCACTGTGTCGGCAGTATCCGATCATTTCAGTTGAGGATGGCCTGGATGAAGCAGACTGGGATGGCTGGAAGCTGTTGACTGATCAGGTCGGCGACAGGGTACAGCTGGTCGGGGACGATCTGTTCGTGACCAACCCCGAGATTCTGCAGGAGGGCATTGATAAAGGTGTAGCCAACGCATTACTGGTCAAGGTGAATCAGATTGGCACATTGAGCGAAACCATTGCTGCCGTGAATATGGCGCATGATGCGGGTTATCGTTGCATGATGAGCCACCGTTCAGGTGAAACAGAAGATGCGACGATTGCCGACCTGGCTGTATCGATGGCCACAGGGCAGATTAAATCCGGTTCAGCTTCGCGTTCAGACCGTATGGCCAAGTACAATCAGCTTTTACGTATTGAGGAAGAGCTGGGTAGCGCTGCGCGTTTTGCCGGCAGGGCGGCATTTGCACGTTGATCGGGCAGAGCAGGGCGTTCGCATAACCTGAAATGGGCGGAGGTGCTGGCAGGTGGCTGCTCTGGATTGGCGGGGGAGCCGTGGTTGCCTATATGAGCTGGAATCTCATCTTTTCAGATCACGGTTATCTGGTCTATCGTCAGGAAGCTGAACAGTTGCAACGATTGGAGACTGAAGTGGAAGCATTGAAAGCCGGGAGAGAGCGGTTGGCCCAAGAAGTGCTGCGACTCAGAAATGATCCGGATGCGCTGGAGGAACTGATTCATCGGGAACTTGGTTATGTGCATCCGGATGAGTATATGCTGATTATTCCGGAGCAGGGCAAACAGGAGAAGAAACCGTGAGCGCTAATGTTGTTACTCGATTTGCTCCGTCGCCAACCGGATTGTTGCATATAGGCAATGTTCGCACGGCACTGCTGAACTGGTTATATGCCAGAAAACATGGCGGCCGTTTTTTGCTGCGCTTTGAGGATACTGATCAGGATCGCTCGGAACTGGCATATGTCGATGCAATTAAAGCTGATTTGTGCTGGTTGGGGCTGGACTGGGATGGCGATGTGCTGTTTCAGTCCGAACATGCCGCCAGTCATGCCGGGGCGCTGGAGAAACTGGCCGACCAGGGCTTGGCCTACCGCTGCTTCTGTTCCGAAACGAAACTGAATCTGGATCGTAAGCTGGCAACATCACGTGGTTTACCGCCGCGTTATGCTGGCCATTGTCGCCATTTGTCTGCCCGTGAATCGGAACGGCGGGCTGCAACGGAATCGTTTGTCTGGCGTTTGCGTGTGCATGCGGATGATGGTGATGTGGTGGTAACAGATGCTTTGCGCGGTCATGTCAGCTTTGCCCTGCGTGATCTGGATGATCCGGTTGTGGTGCGCTCCGATGGTTCATTCACCTTTCTGTTACCCAATGCCGTCGATGATGCAATGGATGGTATCACCCATACGTTGCGTGGTGATGATCATCTGACCAATTCGGCCTATCAGGTCTGGCTGCTGGAGCATTTGGGTTATGTGCCGCCTGTGTATCTGCATCATGGCTTGCTGCTGGGGCAGGATGGCACCAAATTATCCAAGCGCAGCGGTAGTCACAGCGTGGTCGAGTTGCGCGATGAAGGCTTATTGCCCGGTGCACTGATCCAGGCTATGGGCAGGCTGGGGCATCCGAATATACCGGAAACTGCACATAATGCAGCAGCACTGGCGGCACATTTTCAGGCTGAACATATCTCCACCAGCTCGGTTCGCTGGTCTGATGACGAGATGTGGCGATGGCATACACGTCTGTTGCATGAGCTGGATGTTGAAACGCTGGTTGCCATGATTCAACCTCATGTGCCGTCCTGTTCATTGGATACCATGGCTTTGTTCGCGGCCCTGATCGGCAAAAATATCGAACGGGCCAGCGATGCAGCGCATTATCAACGTTTGCTGGATATTCATGCTCCGCTGGATGCTGATGCATTACGCGTGCTGAAAGAGGCCGGTGCCGGTTTTTATCAGGCTGCGCTGGATGCATGGCAATCATTAGCCGAAGCGGATTGGAAAAGCTGGACGATGGCCGTGAAAGAGAGAACGGGTTGCAAGGGACGGAATCTGTTTATGCCGTTACGTGTTGCGCTCAGCGGTGCAGTACATGGTCCGGAAATGTCTGCAGTTGTAGGTTTTCTGGGCGAGGATGGTGTGAAGGCCAGGGTCGAGGACGCTTGCAAGATATGCGGCAAGCAGCAGGAAGTATCATGAGTTTGTATGTATATAACTCCCTGAAACGCAAAAAAGAGCGTTTTGAATCGCTAAAGCCGGGCAAGGTCGGCATGTATGTATGCGGTGTTACCGTGTACGACTATTGCCATGTTGGTCATGCCCGGGTCATGGTGGTGTTCGATATTGTTCACCGCTGGATGAAACAGCTGGGCTATGATGTTGATTACGTGCGTAATTTCACTGATGTGGATGATAAAATCATCAAACGGGCGAACGAACGCGGTATTGCTATTGATGTGCTGACCAATGAGATGATTGCTGCATTTTATGAGGATATCGACAGTCTCGGTTGCTTGCACCCGACCCGCGAACCGCGTGCGACAGAGCATATGCCGGAAATGATCGCCATGATTGAGGCTCTGGTTGAGCAGGGCAGAGCCTATGTGTCCGGATCCGGTGATGTGCTGTATGCGGTACGCACATTTGATGATTACGGCAAACTTTCGGGCAAGAATATCGATGATCTGGAATCCGGTAGCCGTGTCGATGTGGATAAAAGCAAGCGCGACCCGCTTGACTTTGTGTTGTGGAAAATGGCCAAGCCGGGAGAACCGGCATGGGATTCCCCCTGGGGTGCAGGTCGACCCGGCTGGCATATTGAATGCTCAGCCATGAGCTGCTCTCATTTGGGAGACACTTTCGACATCCATGGCGGTGGCATGGATTTGAAATTCCCGCATCATGAGAATGAAATCGCTCAGGCGAGGGCTGCCAATGGTGGCGGGTTTGCCCGTTACTGGCTGCATAATGGATTTGTGAATATCAACGCCGAGAAAATGTCCAAATCGCTGGGTAATTTTTTTACCATCCGGGAAGTTACGGAAAAATATCATCCGGAAGTATTGCGTATGTTCATGCTGGGCACACATTATCGTTCACCACTCGATTTTTCTGATACCGCACTGGATGCAGCAAAGGCCAGCCTGGATCGATTATATGAGACGATGAAGCGCTGCAGGGAGTCAGAAGTCTGTCATTCCGGGAATATTGCAACCCCTCAGAGCTCATACCTTCCGTCAGCCTTCACCACGGCTATGAATGATGATTTCAATACACCGGAAGCATTGGCCTGTCTGTTCGATATCTGTCGCTTACTGAACAAAGGTCTGGATTCAGATGAAGATGTAAGCATGCTGTTCGATCAGTTCCGGGCCATGACCGGCGTTCTGGGCATTGTTCAACATGATACGGAAGCATGGTTCAAGTCCGGCGATGTGGATTCGGAGCATATCGAAGCGTTAATTAACGAACGTAGCGCAGCAAAAAAATCGCGTGATTTTGCCCGTGCTGATGCCATTCGCGACCAGTTATCGGCTGAAGGGATTATTCTTGAAGACAGCCCGACAGGGACGACATGGAAAAAAGCCTGAGGAGAGGATGATGCAATCGAAAATAGATGAAACCATTGCGTTGTTGAAACAGGCTGAAGATGAATATGGGCCGGATCTGGTCTTTGCCAGCAGTTTTGGTGCTGAGGATGTGCTGCTGATTGATTTGATCAGTAAACATGCCCGTTCCATCCAGATCGTGACGCTTGATACCGGACGTCTGCCTCAGCAAACCTATGATGTCATGGATGCCTGCAGGGATAAATATGGCATCAAGATTGAAGTGTATTTTCCTGATACAGCTGAAGTGGAAGCGATGGTAAGGGAATCCGGCCTCAACCTTTTCTATCATTCGGTGGAAAATCGCAAGCGCTGTTGCGAAATTCGTAAAATTCATCCGCTGAAAAGAGCTCTGGCGGGCAAAAAAGCATGGATTACAGGTGTTCGACGTGAACAGGCTGATTCACGTCAGACTATGTCGATGGTTGAAGATGATACCTATTTTGGACTTACGAAGTTTAATCCGCTCATTGAGTGGACCCAGGCTGAGGTATGGAACTACATTCGTGATAATGATGTGCCGTATAATGCATTGCACGATCAGCATTACCCGTCTATTGGTTGTGCCTGCTGTACGCGTGCTATCACAGTGGGTGAAGACCCCAGATCAGGCCGATGGTGGTGGGAACAGGAAGATGGCGTGGCCGAATGTGGCCTTCACGCCAGTCCGATTAAAAGGAAATGACCCCATAGAAGTTAAGGGGGGGGTGAAAATTCAGAGTATTAGCAGAATCTGGAAACTGCTGAATAAGTGTATGAAACACTTATTCAGAATTTCTCAATTGGTTTTTATAACGGTGTGAATCGCCTAAAAACTGACTCTGTAATGTGCATCCCGCCAGCATTTTGGCAATGTTTCACCGGAAGGGAATGTCAGCTCCGACTTGTCAACGCTGACCGGTTCACCGGCTTCTTCTCCGGCATGAAAGCGAACTGTCACAGATGATGCGTTCGGGTCGGTGAGTTCGCTGAGTTCGACAACCTGGGCGATATCACCATTGCTTGTGTTTTTTAGA
>JAUZQH010000141.1 GCA_030951065.1 Mariprofundus sp.
ATGCATGCGTCCGCCATTGCCGATAGACATGCCATTCACGCTAACAACCGCATTCATACTCGCAGCCAGCCAGATCGCCAACGGCGTTGTATTCTCACGCGGAAGCGTAAAGCGATACCATGAATCCCCGGCATAATCAGGCTTCTGCTCATCCCAGTTATGCGGCAAACGGCAGCGTTGCCATCCACCTCCTGACGCTTCCTTGCCAAATGAACAGTTTACATTCCGAATTTGTTGGACTCCGTCATATCCCGTCAGCGCGGGTTCCAGCCATCGGTCAACCAGCCAGAAAAAAAACACCACCAGCAGAGCAGATACAAGGCCAACGCCCCATCGAACCGGGATAGATGCCCTAACTCGCATGGTTTTTTTCCATCCTGCGATATGAAACTCAGGCACAGGAATGGAAACCCCATGCAGACGCATTATTTGTGCCATGCCAAGCAACACGCTAACTGTCTGACTCGGAGATAATACGCATCCGTCTGGCTTTCTGAACAGCACCTATATTTGAATTAACCTGAAGTTTCCCATAGATGTGCTTCACATGGGAATGAATAGTATGCACGCTGACTGATAGTTTGCATGCGATTTCCTTGCGTGTCATGCCACGCGCCATGGCCTTAAGCACATCCACTTCGCGCCCGGTCAGTGTTTCCACCAGTCCGGAAGCGCCCGCCCCCGAGTCAAATCGTTTTAGCAATGCCCTGGCAATGAGCGGGCTGATCGGCGAACCGCCATGGGTCAGTTCAATAATGGTTCTGGAAATATCTTCGGGTAAAGCATCCTTGAGCAAATAGCCGGTTGCTCCGGCCTCCAGCGCCTGCATCAGATGGTGCTGGTCGGCATGAATGGTAATCACCATGCATTCAGGAGGTTTGTGTGCGCTGCGCGCCATGCGGATCAGGTCAATCCCGCTGCCATCAGGCAGACCAAGGTCAATCAGTAATACATCCGGCATCCGATACTCTAATGCAGCTACGCCATCCTCGAGACAACCCACTGCCGCAAACAAGGAAAGAGTATCGTGGGTATTCACAACCTGCTCCAGTCGTTTGCGAATATCAGGATCATCCTCGACGATCATGACGGCATAACTCAATTTTTTCACGGCTACAGCATAAGCCATCGAGTCAGGTTGTCCATATCGGTATCATGGCCTCTTCTGCAAGAAAAGCAGCACCGATAACTGGCGCTGCTACATCATATCCTGCGGATCGACATCGACCCGAACACGCACATCACGAGGTAAATCCAGCATAGCCAGCAATGGTTCCAGCTTCCACGGCAATATTTTTCTCGATGCATCGCGTAACAATACTTCGATACGATATTTTCCGGCCAGCCTTTCCATGCAACACGGCATCGGTCCACTGATGCCAATACCTTCCAAAGCAGTACATAGATCAGCGATATGACTGGCAATATCCTCCGCTTTCGCCAGTTTCCTGGCGGAAACTACAATTCGAACCCAGCGCCCGAATGGAGGGAATGATAACATTTCCCTGAGTTGCAATTCGTGATTCAGCGTTGATTCGGCCTGATCTTCGTTGATACGTGTAAGCCAGTCAGCATCCGGCATGCGGGTCTGAATAATCACTCGTCCTGCTTTGCTGCCACGCCCGGCCCGGCCGGTCACCTGTGTCATCTGCTGCCACCACCGTTCACCTGCACGAAAATCGGGAAGATTCACACCGAGATCCGCATTGATAACACCCACCAGCGTAACATTGGGAAAATCATGACCCTTGACCAGCATCTGGGTACCGATCAGACAATCGAGTTCTCCCTGCTCAAAAGCGGTCAACGTGTTTTCCAGCCGCGCGTGGGAGGTAATGATATCACGGTCGAAACGGGCAAAGCGCAACGTCGGCAGATGCTCGGTCAGCCATTCGTCTATTTTTTCAGTACCCTCGCCCAAGGGTAAAAAAGCTGCTTCGCCGCACGACTCGCATGTTTTCGGCACCCTGCGCCGAAAACCGCACGAATGGCAACGCAACTGCCCGGCCCGTCTGTGCAGCGTCAAACGCATCGAACAGGCTGAACATTCCGGCACATCGCCGCAGGCCGTGCATTGCAAGGCCGGCGCATACCCGCGCCGGTTCAGAAACAGGATCGATTGCTCGCCAGCCGCCAGCGTCTCTTTCAACGCAGACAACAGGGTATCCGACACCGGAGCATCCACAGCACGCATATCAATAATATCGGACTGAATCGGCGCAGTATCCCGCACAATACGGTTCGGCAAATCCAAACGCTGATAATTACCTGCCTGCACCTGCCGCCAACTCTCCAGGCTCGGTGTCGCTGAACCCAGTATAATCGGAATATCCAGTTCCTGAGCCAGTAACACCGCCATATCCCGGGCGGAATATGCCATACCCTCCTGCTGTTTGAAGCTGGCATCGTGTTCTTCATCCACCACAATCATATTCAATCGCGGTAATGGCAAAAATAAAGCCGAGCGAGTACCAATCAGGATATCGGTCTCCTGCAAGTACTCTCGCACAACCAGCCGTTCCTTTGCCGTCATGGCTGAATGCCATAGTGCCACCCGCTTGAATCGCTGTTTCAAACGCGATAACCACAAGGGTGTTAAACCGATTTCCGGCACCAGCACCAGCACCTGCCCGCCAGCTTCAATAATCGATTCGGCTGCCTTGAGATAGACTTCGGTTTTTCCGGAACCGGTTCGCCCGAACAGCAGAAACGGCTGGAATTTCTGTAAACTTGCAATGATCGAGGCAATTGCCTGTTGTTGAAATGCTGTTGGCTCAGGTGTTTCTGCTTTTGTAAACACCGCGTCTTCTGCCTGCCATAACGGATCAGGATGAATTTCATCAAGCAGCCCATCTGAACAGGCTCTGCTCACAGCATATCGGAGACCTGCCGTATGGCCTGCACGTTGTTGAATTGTTTTCATCGAAATAGCAGCACGTGTATGAAACAGACCGGACAATTGCGGATAACACTGTGCCAGAGCCTCCGGCTTCATGCAGCGGAACCGGCGCACATCACCCTGAGTGGCCCAACCCAGAGCACTGCTCCATAATTCTCCCGGCTGAACCAGATAATATCTGCGAACCCGTTCCAGCCACTGGATTCGAGGTAGGTCAAATAGTGGGGTTTCATCCAGCCTGTCCCATACAGGTTTGAATTGAAGCTCACCTGCCGGCATTGGCGTCTCACGCACCACCATGCCGAAGCGCTTGCCATTGCCGAAGGGCACCTGAACCCGAATCCCGATCAGGGGCTTGCCCAGCGATGCCGGCCACTGATAGGTAAATGTACCGACAAGTGGAGAAAACACAGCTACTTCGACATACACCCCGCCCTGCACAGAACTGCTATGTTCAGACACCGGAAATATCAGTGTTCTGATTGCATCGGCGTAAATTCCGGAACCAGCTGTTTCAGTTCCTTATGTAACAAGGGTATATCCCGACGGCTACAGGCAAGACGCAATGTTTTGAGCTCTAGCTGCATCGCAGCCCAATCCACTTCACGGCTGCCGGAGAGCATGATTTTCGGATGTGATGTCGTTTGAAGCTCCTCCGCTTCGTGAAACAGTTCCTCATAGAGTTTCTCACCCGGCCTGAGTCCTGTATATGTAATCTCGATATCATGCCCCGGCTCCAGCCCTGTCAGGCGAATCATCTGCTCAGCCAGATCGGCAATCCTGACCGGTTCCCCCATATCAAGCACAAATATTTCACCACCATGTCCCATCGTAGCCGCCTGCAGAATCAAAGCGACGGCTTCCGGAATAGTCATAAAATAACGGGTAATATCAGGATGTGTTACCGTTACCGGCCCGCCAGCCTCAATCTGGCTGCGAAACAGAGGAACGACAGAACCCGCCGAACCCAGCACATTGCCAAAACGCGTGGTGATAAATGCGGTATGATCACTGCGACGATCCAGATTCTGACAATAGATTTCCGCCGAACGTTTGCTTGCCCCCATTACATTGGTCGGATTGACCGCCTTGTCAGTCGAAATCTGAATAAATTTCTTTACTCCGGTTTCAACAGCCAGATCAGCCAACTGGCACGTGCCCAATACATTGGTTTTCACGCCTTCAGCCGGATTCTGTTCCACCAGAGGCACGTGTTTATAGGCGGCCGCATTAAATACAATATCAGGTCGAAAGTGTTCAAACAGCCAGCGCATGCGATCATCATCACGAATATCGCCCAACAGTGCTTTAATTTTGCAAGACTGTTCATTGGCGGATAACAGTAACTCCCGTTCGATCGAATACAGATTGAATTCACCGTGATCCAGTAACAGCAGATGTGACGGTTTGTGAGATAAAACCTGGCGGCACAACTCGGAGCCAATCGAGCCCCCTGCACCGGTAACCAGTACACAGCGGTCGGCAAGCAGTAGATGAATGCCTGTATCATCGAGTTTGATCGTGTCTCGCCCCAACAAATCTTCGATTTGCACCTGGCGGAGCCGTGAAACCTCTACCCGTCCATCGGCCAGTTCGGCAACCGATGGCAATATCCGGCACGGTATCGACAAGTCCTGACATCTGGTCACTATGGATTGAATGGTCTGATGCGAAGCTGAAGGAATCGCCAACAACACGACGTTCACCGCCATATCACAGATCACCCGCTCCATATCTGTCACCTTGCCGATCACGCGCACACCCTGAATTTCCTGTCCCTGACGTCTGTCAATATCATCGAGAAACCCGACCGGCTCATACGGACCTGATTTCAACAAATCACGTACCAGCAGTTCGCCTGCCTGCCCCGCCCCAATCAGCAACGCACGTTCACGTTCCGTCGTAGTCAAATGAAGATGGTGGTCTTTCAACCAGCGGTAAAACAACCGCGGTCCGGCCAATCCCATGGCTAAAATAACAGGGTAGAGAATCAATACCGAACGCGGCATCCCCTCCAGACGTTGCCAGATAAACATGATAATAAAAGTCGTCAATGCGCCAAGCAGCACGGACTGGAGAATGCGCAACAGATCGGGCAAGGAGGCAAAACGCCAGATACCGCGATAAAGACCGAAATACCATGAAAATGCAGCCTGCACCGGCAATGCAATCATCATCATAAAATTCAAAGCGGGAAGGTAGGGTGAAGGGATATCGCCCAGATTAAATCGTAGCCAGAATGCCAGCCAAACTGCAGCGACAACCCATATCAGATCGTGTAAAAACGCCATCCATCGACTTCTAAACAACATTAGCTTACTCATCGTCATGGCAGCCATGCTTCATAAAAAACAGAAAGCGGCAATCTCTGTCCTGAGAATAGCCGCCTTCTATGCCCGACAATGGAACTAATGACCTTCCGACTCCTTGTCATCTGCTGAATCGCTAACAGTCAGTTCATCACCCGCCTTGTCCAGTTTCTTTTTGCCAATACCTTTCACGTTCAGGAGTTCATCCACACTCTTGAAAGGCCCATGTTTCTCCCGGTAAACAACAATTCTTGCTGCCGTCTTGGCTCCAATGCCATCGACTTTCTGCAGTTCCTTGGCTGTTGCACTATTAATATTCACAGCATCACCGGCCCATGCCAATCCTCCTGCCATAAACATCGCTACAAACAGCGATAACAACATCTGTCTCACATTCATTTCACCTCTCCTTGTGTACATAAGATCTGCTATCGGACAAAGCCGCACCCAATAACAGTACAGCTA
>JAUZQH010000142.1 GCA_030951065.1 Mariprofundus sp.
TTTTTAAACCATGCCATGTCGGCCGGCAGTTTCCACGGCAGCGCATTATTGCGCCCGATCAGACGGTTTCTGTCCTGCCCCCAGATAAAGGAAATGATCGGTCTATCACTCATGTCGGGATAAGCGCCTTAAATCGCAATCGGAGCACGAATGGCTGGATGACACCGGTAATCCACCAGTTCGAAATCCTCGAAACGGAAATTGAAGATATTGCTAACATCCGGATTGATTTTCATGGCCGGCAAAGGAAATGGCTCGCGCGCCAACTGCGTTTCGACCTGCTCGGCATGATTGGAATACAGATGCGCATCACCGAACGTATGAATAAAATCGCCCGGTTCGAGATCGCAGACCTGGGCAATCATCATCGTCAGCAGGGCGTAGGAGGCGATATTGAACGGCACGCCGAGCAGGATATCGGCGCTGCGCTGGTAGAGCTGACAGGAGAGTTTGCCGTCGGCGACATAGAACTGGAAAAAGGCATGGCACGGTGCCAGCGCCATTTTACCGTTGATAACATTTTCCTGCGGGCTGATGGATTCATCCGGCAGATCGGCCACATTCCAGGCCGATACAATCAGACGGCGGGAATCGGGATTACTTTTGATTTGCGCCACGACTTCGGCAATCTGATCGACCAGCTTGCCGTCCGGCGTCGGCCAGTTGCGCCACTGGAAACCGTACACCGGCCCGAGCGACCCGTCTTCGGTGGCCCATTCGTTCCATATTTTCAC
The DNA here is from genome assembly GCA_030951065.1 of Mariprofundus sp. Lineage (GTDB taxonomy): Bacteria > Pseudomonadota > Zetaproteobacteria > Mariprofundales > Mariprofundaceae > Mariprofundus. The sequence continues at coordinate 735 of JAUZQH010000142.1, forward strand.
GCCGTTATCTGTCAGGTATTTGATATTGGTATCACCCTGCAGAAACCACAACAATTCGTGGATAATTGATTTCAGATGCACTTTTTTGGTTGTCACAAGCGGAAATCCTTCGGACAGATCAAAGCGCATCTGATAACCGAATACCGATCGGGTTCCTGTACCGGTGCGGTCTCCTTTTTGCGTGCCGTGATCGCGCACATGGCGCATTAAATCAAGATAGGCTTTCATGTTCCCTCTCAGCCAATGTGTAGTGGTGATTCGAATTCAACTCGGATATGATGCCGTCTGTCGTCTGAGACAGCAATATATGGTGGCTTCGTCAAAGGCATCATCGAGCCCATGAACAGACTTTTTACGACTTTATCAGTATGCATGCGGGGTGATCATGATAGTTCGGCTGTTTGGGGTGATTTTACTATTTGGCATAATGGCTTCTCCGGCCCTGGCAGCACCCAAATCGGCCACGGATAAAATCGTCGATGCATTTATGGAACTCGACACCAATCACTCCGGAAGCGTTTCTTATGCCGAATATAAAGCCATGGTGGATCGGCGTGCCAGGGTCAGGTTCAGGAAAATGGATGCCAATCGTGATGGTGCAGTCAGCGATGAAGAATACCGTAGTTTCTGGCGCCACGAAAAAGCACAGTGGTATCGCCTGAATCGTTAATCAAATAACCCGGCTTACTGCTTCGACACCCGCAAATGGATGACAAACTGACGTTTCCCGGTACTGGTGGAACTCGATAATAGCGCAGTCGCAAGTTTCCCGGCTTCCTGATTCGAAGCGGCAATGGTGACAGACGTATCAACAGGCATAACCAGTTCGGTGGAGGCTCCGGCAATTTCAATCACCGGATATTCATCCGATACCAGCCGGCTCTCTGCAACTCGCTTCATCCACGGCGTAATTTTCACACGAACCTGGTCCGTGCCGGCCGGAGTGGCTGTAATATTAAATCCGGACGTGACCGGAATCAGCTCCACGTTATTGGCATAGATGACACCATATCTGGACAGCCACAACCTTGTTTCCCGGCTGTATGAGCGAATTACGCCCGTTTCAATGCTGGCTGAATGATTGCTCGAAATACGCAACTGAAACGACTGCCGCTGACCGGAGCGAAACTGCTGGTGTCGCAGTTTTACTTTCAGCCAGCCACCGGCAAGTTGTCCCAAGACCACATAGCCGGACACATTCGATATATTATTCGTTCCCGAACGGATATCTTCGATACTGACATAGGCGGTATATTGACCAGGCGGATGATCCAGCCGCTTGAGCCATGCTTTTGCTTTCTGGATATAGGCCGGATCATCATCAATCAACAGCATATGTCGGGAAGGGATAACAGCTACTTTCCCATTCGCAGACAACTGGCTTCTGGCTACATCGGCTGCTTCCTGCATGGGCAGAAAATAGACTTCGATGATATCGGTTGCAGCAAAAACAGGAACAGTCAGACAAAACCAGCACAGAATATTGAATACCAGTGAGGCCAGCGGCCTGTTCATTCGGCGAATTCCGGTCTCGGCTCCATCAAACTGGCCGGATCTTCATGGATAATCACTTCGGCTCCGGGATATTCGGCCAGAATACGGGCTTCGACATCATCAGCAATCGCATGAGCCTGCAGGAGGGTTAATCCGTCATCGAGCTCCAGATGCAGTTGAATAAACACCGTCGTTCCGGATTTTCGTGTACGCAAATCGTGCATGCCACGTGTTTGCGGATGATTGCGGGCAATGGCCTTGATTTTTGCACGTTCCTCATCAGGCAACTCCCGATCCATCAACAGATCGAGTGATTCACGGGCAATTTCCCAGGCGCTGTACAGGATATAAACAGCAATCAGAATGGCGAACAGTGGATCAAATCCCGGCCAGCCATAAACGGCCAGCAGCAGAGCTGCAATCACACCGGCATTGACCAGCAGATCGGTTTTGTAATGCAGGTGATCGGCCTTGATCGCTGTCGAGCCTGTTTTGCGAATCACATGCTTCTGAAAAACCAACAAGCCGAATGTTGCAAGCATGGAAACAACCATCACCCCCACACCAACCGGCATGGATGAAATCGGCAACGGATTCCACAGGTGGGAAACCGATTCCAGCACCAGAAACAGCGCCGAGCCGGTAATAAATGTCGCCTGCCCCAAACCGGCCAGTGCTTCAGCTTTACCATGCCCGAAACGGTGCTCTTTATCAGCCGGCACCAACGCATGACGCACAGCCAGCAAATTAATAAGCGATGCCAGCGCATCCAGACAGGAATCTATCAATGTGGCCAACAGACTGAGTGAATCAGTCATAACCCAGGCTACGGTTTTGATCAGAATAAGAACAATGGCAACCGATGTGGAGGCATAGGTTGCCATCCGCATCAATCGTGCTGTTTCCTGCGAATTTGTATTCATGGTGCAATTCTGACGGAAACCGCGCATGAATAAAGGTAAAAAAAGCAGTGCCAGGTGAAGGGTGATGAGTGATGAAGAGGGTATGCCTTGTCGCAGGCGCTTTTCCAAACCATTATAAGCCCATGCGCCAACTTCATTCACCCCATCATAATGCCCGCCCGAATGGCGTGAATATTGATTTGATTGTCCTGCATGCCATCAGTTTACCGGCAGGACAATTCGAGCCCGGATATATTGAGGATCTGTTTATGGGGCGACTCGACTGTACCGCGCACCCGAGCTTTGATGCGCTGCATGATGTAAAGGTTTCAGCGCATTTTGTGGTCGACCGCCAAGGCTCCATCGCTCAATTTGTGCCCTGTCAGCGGCGAGCCTGGCATGCCGGTGTCTCCGAATGGCAGGGAAAAAGCGGTTGTAACGATTTTGCTATCGGCATCGAGATGGTTGGCGATGAAGTTTGCTCGTTCACCACTGCCCAGTATCGTGAAACCGCACGTTTGTGCAAAACGCTGATGCAGCGCTATCCGGCCATTACAACAGAACGTATTGTCGGACATCAGGATATTGCCCCGGGCCGGAAATGGGATCCTGGAAAACAATGGGACTGGCAACATTTCAGGCGCTCGCTGGCACACATCCGTAACATGGAATTGGAAGTGCTGTAAATTCTGAATGTCATGCTCTGCTTCTATCTTCCCGATTACCACGGGCAATTTTTGGCCGGTTTTAGCCGATCAGACAGTTAGCTGCACTGGCTTATCTGGCGAACTGATTCCAAGGCAGCTACTTTAAGTAACACAAATTACTGAATGTGAAAGCCCCTGATGTCGAATCAGGCTGTACGGTGTCGGCGCTTTGCTGCTGTTTCTGTTTTTAACTGACCGCAGGCGGCTGAAATTTCGCGACCCTTGGATTCACGCACCACAACCACCTTGTCGGCATCGGCAAGCACTGAGCGGAATGCAGTGACGACCGTATCATCCGGTCGCTTGAAGCCGGATTCATTGAACGGGTTGAAGGGCAGCAGGTTTACCGTGCAATCGACTCCTTCGAGCAATTCGCACAAACGCACCGCATCATCCGGACTGTCATTCACCCCGGCCAGCATGACATATTCAATCAACACCCGCTTATTGCCTCTGGCGGCAATATAGTCACGTACGGCCTGCATCAGTACCTCAATCGGATATTTCCGATTGATCGGCATGATGCGATTGCGCACCTCATCGGTGGTGGCATTGAGGGATACAGCCAGATTGCACGGTAATGTATCTTCAATCATGCGATATATCGCCGGCACCAGCCCCGAGGTGGAAAGAGTGACGCGATTGGGCGAAAAGGCCATGCCCTTCGGGTCGGTAGCAATGCGAACGAAATGTGCCACTTCATCATAGTTGTGCAGCGGCTCACCCATGCCCATCAACACCAGATTGCGCACCTTGCGCCCGCTGATGCGCTGACCGGCAAAGACTTCCGCAACCATTTCTGCGGCGGTCAGGTTGCGTGTTAAGCCCGCCGTGGCAGTCAAACAGAAGGTACAGCCGACAGCACAACCAACCTGGGAGGAAATGCACTGGGTCAACCTGTTTGCTGCCTGAATCAGCACCGTCTCCACTTCCTTCCCATCCGGCATTTTCAGAAGCAGTTTTTGCGTACCATCTGCTGCCTGCTGACTGGCCGTACAATCCGGCTCAAAGATACAGGTGTGCTCGGCCAGATACTGGCGCAGCACATTCGGCAATTCTTTAATAGCATCAAGATCGGGATTATAGCGACGGAAAATCGAGGCTATCAGGTGTTCGGCATGCACCGGCTTGGCTCCGGCCTGATGGCAGAGTTCGACCAGCTGGTCGTATGTCAGTCCGTTCAGTGCTGTTTTTCTCATAGGGCTCACAGGAATAAAAAAAGCGCATGTATGGTCAGCCACACATGCGCTTGATGATGGTGTAATCGAAAGCGCTTACAGGCCGTATTTGGCCTTGTTCTCGGCGACTTCTTCCGCAGAAGGTGGTTCGTGATCGGTGACTTCAGCCAGCTCAAATGCATCACGATCGGTATCAGACAACTCATTCAATTCAATATCGGACTCGAATACCTCCGGCACATCTTCTTCCGGATAAATGGCTTCCCACGGACATTCCGGGTCGCACACGGCACAGTCAATACATTCTTCCGGAGAGATATACAGCATATTTGGCGTGTCTTCAGAAACTTCTTTGGGCTGATAGAAACAGTCCACCGGACAAACGGCAACACAAGCCGTATCTACACAATCTTTACATAACTGGGTGACAACAAATGCCATCTGTCTTTACCTCACATTCGAAATTGGTCGCGCAAGCTAGCAAGCGTAATCAATGATTGCCACCACCAGAGGAAGCCTGGCCTATCAGTGCCGCCTCATTCATACTGACTTTCTGCTCCTGCTCATTCAAGCGGGCAATCAGGCTGGACGAGGGTTTCTTCTGCCGCCATTCATACACAGTAATAAATGCCATCACCTGCTGCACATATCGGCGCGTTTCACTGAACGGAATAGCTTCCACCCACGCTTCCGGAGCATCAAAAGGAGAGCGGGACAACCACTGTGAAACCCTGTTCGGTCCGGCATTATAGGCAGCCGATGCAAGTGCCAGATTTCCAAAGCGTGTTTTCTGTTCGGCCAGATAGCTTGCACCCAGACGAATATTGAGCTCAGGTGAAAACAACTGCGGCATTCCTTTCCCCATACCCAGTTTGCGGGCAACGTCCCGCGCTGTTTTCGGCATCAGCTGCATCAGGCCTTTAGCTCCCACATATGATACCGCCTGCTCATTGAAAGCGGATTCCTGCCGGATAATGCTCCAGATAGAAGACGGCATCAGCCCGGTTTCCTTTGCCGCATCCATCACGGCTTGTTCATATCCCACGGGAAAACGCTCAAACAAGGCATCGTGTTGATGCGCTCTGGATGCTCCGCGTATCGCCTGATCATGCCAGCCCCAGCGTGAAGCCAGTACAACTGCCGCCTGCCATTGTTCGGCACCGGATTTTGACAATGCCGCATACCATTCTCTGGCCGCTTTATTCCGCTTGTCCAGCTGCAACCATTCATAGGCACGACGCACAGCCGGTCTTTGCTCAAGACTGGTAATAACTTCATCGGAGACGGTAATATCTGTTGCATGAAAATGCGGCGGTAGCCCAAGACGCTCTGCACTCAGAAAACTGTAATAGCCCCGCGAACCGGCCAGTTTTCCGAACAGGGCTTTAGCCTGTTTCTCTTTACCGCTCGCAGCCAATGCACGGGCCTTCCAATATATCCAGCGACTTTGCTGCTGTTCTGAAACAGGCATCGCAGCAATGACAGACAATACCCTGTCCCAGTTTTGCTGCAGTAAATACAAGCGGGCCTGCCATGCTCTGGTATCTTCATTGCGATACGCCTTCGGCAATGCGCCCAGCCAGTCGGCTGCCACTATCCTGTGTTGCCGGGCAGCCCAAAGTGCCAGGTATCGCTGCTGCTCGGTAAAGAAAGATTTTTTGATATGTCTCGTTTTGGGTTGCAAGCGGTGCAACACATCCCATGCAACTGTCGCATCATTTCTGGCAATCCTTCTGATTCCGTCGTGGATAATCAGCTTGCCCGGTGCAGCCGGTACAGACACATGCCATTGCGGCAGCGCTTTTTCAGGATCTTTCTGAACCAACTGCCAAAATGCCAGTGCCTGTTTTTGTGGCTTTGCAAACGTTTCGGAAAGCGAATGAATCTCTTTCCATTTACCACGATAGGTCAATCGTTCAATCCGCCTCCATTTTTCAGCCTCGCCAGGATGTCCCTGTTTAAGCCAGGCTTCATGCAACGGTTTGGAAAAACGGGAAATCTCACGATTCTGTTGCCAGCGCACAGAAAACTGCTGCATGGCTTCTTCTTTGTGACCTGTATACCAGCGGGTTACCATGGCCGTTTCCGGCAATCGCTTGGCCAGCCTGGGGAAACGGGCAAAGATATCGCTTATCTTCGACCACTGTTTGCGCTTGGCCAGCTCGTTGATCCATGCTTTACGTAAATCGCGGCTTTCCGGTATGCTGTCATGTTGAGTCAGCGCCTTCTCTACCAGCGCATCATTGCCCTGTTTCAGGGAAATACGCGCCTGCCAGATATCGAGATAGGGTGTCAGTGGATAATCGGCCAGTTTGGTCTTGAGGGCATCAAAGCGTTTCATATCGTGTTTATTCAAAGCAACACGCGCCTGTTGAAACCAGATTCGCTGCTGTAGCAGAGTTTTTGGGGTCGAAACATCGGCAACAGCTGCCTGCAAAACCGGCACCCAGAACAACAATACAACAATGACCGAAACAGGAAGCCGCATCTTCCACCCCGTCAGAGAATCAATCCCTGCGGGGGAGCTTAAACAGCCGGATCAGCTTTCGCCAGTGTTACGTTCAGGCATAGTGGTGAAATGACAACGATTTAACAGGTTTGCCGCCTTTAAAGTGTTCCTCGACAATTTGATCAATACCCGCCTCATCGAGATGACAATACCAGACCCCTTCCGGATAAACGACCATGATCGGCCCTTCTGCACAGACACCCAGACAACCGGCGCGATTCACCCGAACGGCATCCGGATCACCCGCTGTAAGGCCTGCCTCAATCACCTTGTCTTTCAGATAATTAAGCAGTGGCATATTCTCACCGCAACTCTTGCCACAACACATAATGGCATGGCGCTTATAGGGTATCATGGGTGGTTTTTTCATATCGAATCCTTCCAGTTCATTCGCTCCGCCACGACATCACCGATAATTACAATCGAAGGTGAACGGGCTGTGATGCTGCCATCGGCCGCTTCACCCAATGTTGCGACCATAGTTTGTTCATCGGCCAGCGTAGCATTGCGAATAATGGCCAGTGGTGTCTGTTTCTCAAGTCCCGCATCCAGTAGCCGTTTGGCAATATCCGGCAAGTTTTTTGCTCCCATATAAAAAACCAGCACAGGAAATGCCTCGACCAACGCCTTCCAGTCCATACGGGACTTTTCACTGGCCTCATGCCCGGTCAGGAATGCCAGTGTCGCATTGACCGAGCGATCGGTCACCGGAATCCCGGCCATGGCCGGCGCGGCAATGCCGGATGTAATGCCCGGAATAATCCGGAAAGCAATGCCTTCGGATGCCAGCGCACGCACTTCCTCACCACCGCGACCGAATACAAACGGGTCACCGCCTTTCAATCGCACAATGCGTTTTCCGGCTCTGGCCAATCGAATGAGGGTCTCGCAAATATCGTGCTGACTGGCAGATGCGCGGCCACCACGTTTGCCGGCCAGAATCTTTTCCGCCGAGGCGTCGGCCATCGCCATCACCTCATCGGATACCAGCGCATCATAGACAATCGCATCACAGTCGCCGATCAGAGCTGCGGCAGCCAGTGTCAATAAACCGGAAGCACCCGGCCCCGCGCCAACCAGTGCCACTTCGCCGGCCCGCAGGGGCGAATCGAGTTTCATGTTTTTTCCCGCAGACAGTCCGCAATCCATGCCGCAAAACCGTCATGTTCGGACAATACCGGAGCAACAGATATCTCAAACGGCTCAGTCATGGCCCGAAGTCTGTCCATGCTTTTGCCTTCAAACAACAGCATCGGTTGCAGGGAAATAACCTTCACATCCTCCTGCTGCCAATGCTGCAGCACCGTATTCACAGACGGTTCGCTGTGCAGCGATGCCAGCGCATGTTTCGAACAGATTTTCATCCTGCCATAAAGAGCGGCTGCCAGTTTCTCAAAACCAGCAAATCGATAGAGCACAAACAGCGCATTGATACGGCGTGTTTCTTTTGTCATATGACCAACCGCCATATCCGCAATCGTATCAGCATAATGATCCAATGGAGGTAAAAGCCGGCAACCCGATGCCGCAATCAGGGCGGGAATATCCTCGCGGACATGCTTGCCCTGACCGAGAAAGAGTGGTAACACGGTTGCATCTTCCGGTAGTGCATGATCATCAAGAAATGCAGTGCCAATCTCTTCACCCAGCAGATCGGATACCTTACAGGCCAGTGTTTTTACCTGTTCGCCATGCCTGGAGTCCGACGAACCGTGAGCCAAAAGAATTTTCATCAGAATTCAATACCCTGTGTTGCCATGATATCTTTGTCGAATGCGTGTTTGACTTTGCACATTTCCGTCACGGTATCGGCGGCTTCAATAACTGCTTGCGGTGCATCGCGTCCGGTCAGGATCAGGTGCATCCAGGCCGGTTTTTCCTCACGGATGAAGGTGGCGATTTCCTCACCCGGAATCCAGCCGTAGGAAGCACAGTAATTGATTTCATCAAACACAATCAAATCGAATTCATGCGAGCGCACTTTCTCCTTGCACAAATCCCAGATCTCCCGACTGGTTTTGATATCCTGCTCGGGATTTTTGGTGTCCCAGGTAAAGCCGTCGCCCAGTGCATGCCATTCGATATTGTCGAATTTCTTTGCTGCACGCTCTTCACCGGTTTTCCATTTGCCCTTGATAAACTGAATCACACACACCTTCATGCCCCAGCCTGCAGCACGAAAGGCCACCCCAAACGCCGATGATGATTTGCCCTTGCCTTCGCCGGTATGCACCAGCACCACGCCGTGGCGTTTATCGCGTTTCTTCATAACTCTTCTCCATAATCCGGAATCAGCATCGCACCCTGCTGCATCACCGGGGCGTGAAACAGCTGCGACAATGTTGCGCTGTTCAACAGTGTTTGCGCCGCACCGTATTCAGCCCGCCCCTTGCCATCAACCAGAATCAGATGGTCGGCAATGGCCATGGCCTGCTGTAAATCGTGCAGCACGGTGATGATCGCCCGACCCTGTGCACGCTGCGCCTTGAGCATCTGGATGCAATGAATCTGGTGTTTCAGGTCGAGGTGGGCGGTCGGTTCATCGAGCAGCCAGAGCGGCGCATCGCGCAACATGAGAGCGGCCAGTTCCGTGCGCTGGCGCTCGCCGCTGGAGAGTGTGCCCAGCGCCCTGTGCAGCAGCGCTTCGATATCCATGTCCTGTGCACCCACAGCGATGTCGCCGCCGGCTTCACCGGCTGCCAAATCCAGCCGCTGTTGGACGCTCACTCCGAACTCGGTGGGGGGCAATTCGCCCTGCCAGGCGATGTGGCGGGATAATTCGCTGCGGCTGTAATCGCCAAGCGCCGCGCCATGCAGCGCAATATCCCCGTCAACCGGAATCAGCCCGGCCAGCGCCAGTAGCAGGGTCGATTTTCCCGCTCCGTTCGGCCCGAGAATGACCACCGCTTCGCCCGCCCTGAAGGCGCAACTCAGGCCGGCAATCAGGATGTTGCCGCCGCGTTTGACGGTGGCGTTGGATAATGTGAGCAGCGCGGCCATTATGTGCGCCTCAGCAGCAGAAACAGGAATACCGGCACACCGATAATGGCGGTGAGGATGCCGACCGGCAATTCCGCCGGCGCAATGATCGTGCGCGCCGCAGTATCGGCCAGCAACAATAACAGGCCACCGCCAATGGCGGAGGCGGGCAGCACGCCTTTATGCAGCGAGCCGAACAACAAACGCATCAGATGCGGAATCACCAGCCCGACAAAACCGATGGTGCCGGCTGCGGTAACGGCCAGCGCCGTGACTGCGGAAGCCAGCAGCAGCAATCGCCGGCGTAACTGTTTGACATTGACGCCGAGCGCTTCGGCGTGGCGCTCTCCAAGCAGCAGCATATCCAGTGCCCGCGCCAGCAGCAGCCCGCAGCCCAGCGCCACACCCCATGCCGCCAGCAATATGGACACCGGAATATCGGAATGCGACAAATCGCCCATCATCCATGAAAAGGCGCGGTATAATCCCTGTTCGGGCAACAGCGCCAGCAGCAGCGCCAGCACCGCCGACCAGAATGCCGCCAGCACCACGCCGGCCAGCAGCATGCGATTGGAGCCGAGATGGGCAAAAAACATCACCGTGACAATGCCGACCCAGGCGCCGGCAAATGCGCCGGCGCTCATGGCCCAGGCCGATTCGGGCATGAACATCAGCCCGGTGACCGCACCGGCTGATGCACTGCCCGCCACGCCCAATACATAGGGCTCGGCCAGCGGATTGCCCAATAACACCTGAAACCATGCCCCGGCCAGTGCCAGCAGGCCGCCGACGGCAAAGGCGGTGAGCAGGCGGGGCAAGCGCAGTTCCCACAGGATGGTATTGTCCAGCCCGCTATGCGCCGCAAACGGATTGATCCAGTGCTCCCCGGCAGCCAGACCCAAAATCAGACAGGCGGCGATAGCGATAAACAGGATCAGCCAGCGATACATATCAGAGCAGGCAGGCGGCCAGCAGCATGGCGCATTCGCAGTATTCGATGCCGGCCCCGAGGCAGTCGCCGCTCATACCGCCGAGTCTCCATTGCAAAAACGCGCGCCACAGCAACAGGGCGGCGATGGCGGTGAGTACAAACAGCAGAGAAACAGCCATCCAACTGACAATAAACAGACCACAGCCCCACAGCCAGATGGTA
>JAUZQH010000143.1 GCA_030951065.1 Mariprofundus sp.
CCAGCCGTTTTTCAAGTTCAGTAATAATATGCCCCAGACCGCTGGCAAAGGTGTAGCTGCGCTTTATTGACTTATCACGTGGCCGCTTGCGAAATAACATATCAGCCGGCACGTTATCGGCTTGCTGGCACAGCACCGCGCCAAAGGCATGCCGGAATACATCGGCATAATTTTTCGACCCCAAAAGTGCAGCGTAATAATCGGCAATCGACTTCCCGTCTTTTTTCAGAGAAAACAACCGCCAGACATGGGTGAGCAGTTCAAAAAAATGCAATCGTGACGGGATGGAAACCAGCTGTTCATTGACCAGCATGCGATAACGCAGCTTCTCGCGTTCCTGCATCTGATCCATCAAGTTCAGCTGGCGCAATATTTTCAGCAAACGCCCATAGGAGTTGAAACAGGTGTGCGTTCCCATCTCCAGCCAGAAGGGGCCGCTCTCATGCGGCACGATTTCCGAATGAAAGCAGCCGCCGCTACGGTTTTCCTTCTCCAGAACCAGCACATTCATCCCGGCCTGCTGTGCTTCAAAGGCCATGGCCAGCCCGGAGATACCGGCTCCAATCACAATCATATCATATCGTTCACTCATATTGGCGACTCTATGCCAATGATTGCCCTCAGGACAAACCGTAATGCATGCTCTAAACTGCAGGGCATGCGCAGAATCGACCTGATTGAACCCTTTCGAGTGATGCAGCTGCTGGAACGTGCCAAAGAGATGGAAACGGCCGGACGCAAGATTATCCACATGGAAATAGGCGAACCTGATTTCCCGACGCCTGCTGCTGTGATTGAAGCAGCCCGCCAGCAACTGGCAACGGGTGATAATTTTTATACTCCGTCCACCGGCAATCCCGACCTGCAACAGGCGCTGTCGGTCTGGTACAAACAGGAATACGGCGTGGATGTAACGCCCGGGCGCATTCTGATTACACCCGGCACATCCGGCGCATTCAGCCTGATTTATGCGGTATTGCTGGAAGCCGGTGAATCCGTACTGCTGTCCGATCCGGGTTATCCCTGCCAGCGCAATTTTATCCGGCTGACCGGCGGCGACCCGATCAATATTCCGGTGGGGCCGGAAACCCGCTATCACCTGTCCGCCGCACTGCTTGCAAAACACTGGCAGAACAACACACGGGCAGCGCTGATCATCAACCCGTCCAACCCGACCGGTACACTCATCGAAGACAACGCCATGGCCGCCGTCGCTGCAACGTGTCGTGATCATGGCAGTTACCTGATTTCAGATGAGATTTATCATGGCCTTACATACGGTGCCAAAGCACGCTGCGCACTGGAATTCGATGATAACGCCATCGTCGTCAACGGTTTTTCCAAACGCTGGGCCATGACCGGCTGGCGTATCGGCTGGATTATTGTGCCCGAGAATCTCATCGAGGCCTGTCGCCGCGTGATGCAGAATATTTTTATTGCAGCACCGACATTATCACAATATGCCGCAATCACAGCGCTGGGTGCAGCCGATGCGGTTGAAGCCATGCGGCGCGCCTATGATGAACGGCGCAGATATTTACTGGCCGAATTGCCCGCTATGGGCTTCGATATTGTGGTGGAGCCGCAGGGGGCATTTTATATCTATGCCAATATCAGCCGGATTACACCCGATGCACGTCAGTTCTGCTGGCAACTGCTGGAAGATGCCGGCGTGGCCCTGACCCCGGGTGAGGATTTCGGAGTATTCAGGGCCGATGAGCATATCCGTTTTTCCTATGCCACCGGACTTGATGATATCCGTGAAGGCATCCGGCGCATCAAAAAATTTCTGTTATAAACCGTTCCCCGGCATGCTGTAAGGCGACTTGCGTCGCTCTTCATTCAAACCTTGCTTGGTGCGTGTAGCCGCACATGCTAGGTTGCGCGGCCTTTACGCGCATGACTTTTTCCACCCCATGATAAAATTTCATATCATGGGGTGGAAAAAGTCATGCAGGCGCGTTGTTTATTTCATATTAACGCGCATGGATGTTCATGTTAATTCTCTGGAGTACGAATCGCTATGTTAAAAGTCCTCACCAAACTGTTTGGTAGCCGCAATGATCGCTTGCTAAAAGAGCTGTGGCCGATCGCAAAAACAATCAATGCGCTGGAAGAAGAAACCAAAGCGCTGTCCGACGAGCAACTGGCTGCCAAGACGGAAGAATTCCGCAATCGCCTCGAACAGGGTGAAACTGTCGATGACCTGTTGCCCGAAGCTTTTGCCGTGGTTCGCGAAGCGTCCGTGCGTGTGCTGGGCATGCGTCATTTCGATGTGCAATTGATCGGTGGTCTGATTCTGCACCAGGGTAAAATCGCGGAAATGAAAACTGGTGAGGGTAAAACGCTGACAGCCACGCTGGCGGTTTATCTGAATGCGCTGGAAGGGAAAGGCGCCCATGTGGTGACAGTCAACGATTATCTGGCTAAACGTGATGCGGAATATATGGGACAATTATACGGCTTCCTCGGCCTGTCCACCGGTGTGATTGTGCATGGCATTACCAACGATGAACGCCGTGAAGCGTATGCTGCCGATGTCACTTATGGCACCAACAATGAATTCGGTTTTGATTATCTGCGCGATAATATGGCATTTTCCCGTGAGGAACTGGTGCAACGTGGCCATCACTATGCGATTGTCGATGAAGTGGACTCGATCCTGATCGATGAAGCGCGTACGCCGCTGATTATTTCCGGCCCGGCCGAGCAAGCCACTGAACTGTACAATCAGGCAGATAAACTAATCAAACAGCTGAACGAAGAAGATTACGAAAAAGATGAAAAAGACAAGGCGGTTTCCTATACCGAGGTTGGCAACGATCATGTTGAGCAGCTGTTCCGTGAAGCCGGACTGCTTAAAGAGGGCAATCTGTACGACCCTGAAAACGTTAATCTGATGCATGCAGCCACCCAGGCACTGCGCGCCAACACCCTGTTCACGCGCGAAGTGGATTACATTGTACGCGATGATGAAGTGATTATTATCGACGAATTCACCGGTCGCATGATGCCCGGCCGACGTTATTCCGATGGCCAGCATCAGGCGCTGGAAGCCAAGGAAGGCGTCACTGTCCAGCCGGAAAACCAGACGCTGGCATCCATTACCTTCCAGAACTACTTCCGCATGTACGACAAACTGGCCGGCATGACCGGCACGGCCGATACCGAAGCTGAGGAATTCCAGAAGATTTATGATCTTGAAGTGGTGATCGTACCGACAAACAGGGATATGATCCGTAAAGACCTGCCCGATCTGATCTACCGGGACAGCGAGGATAAATACGCTGCCATTATCGCCGATATTGAAACGGCGCACAAAACAGGTGCGCCGATTCTGGTGGGTACTGTCTCGATTGAGAAATCCGAATATCTGTCCGAGCAAATGAAACTGAAAGGTATTCCCCATGAAGTGCTGAATGCCAAACACCATGAACGTGAAGCGGAAATCGTTGCCCAGGCCGGTCGCAAGCATGCCGTGACCATTGCCACCAACATGGCCGGTCGTGGTACCGACATCATGCTGGGCGGTAATCCGGATATGCTGATTTCCCAGTTGCCGGGCAAACTGGCCGATGCAGAACGCGAAGCCAAAGCTGAAGAAATCAGAAAAGCCTGTCAGGCCGAACATATCGAAGTGGTCGAAGCCGGTGGCCTGCATATTCTGGGTACCGAACGACATGAGTCGCGTCGCATTGATAATCAGCTGCGTGGTCGTTCCGGACGCCAGGGCGACCCGGGCATCACCCGCTTCTACCTGTCGCTGGAAGATGACCTGATGCGTATCTTCGGCGGTGAAAAAATGCAGGGCATGCTGACCAAAATGGGCTTTGAAAAAGGTGAGGCAATCGAGCACCCCTGGGTGACCAAGGCCATTGAAAATTCGCAGAAAAAAGTGGAAGGCCGCAACTTCGATATCCGCAAACAACTGCTGGAATATGATGATGTGATGAACCAGCAGCGTGATGTCATTTATTCACAGCGCCGTGAATTGCTGGAAGCTGACGATGTGCATGATGTGATCGAAGACATGCAAACGGACTATGCCGCTCGTCTGCAGCATGAGTTTGTCGAGGGACATCCTGAAGAGTGGCGGCTGGATGAATTGCGCGACGCCCTGAAAGAGCGCCTCAGTGTCGAAGCCGACCCGAAAACATGGCTGGAAAGTGATACCGTTGAAACCTGCGATGATATGGCAACACATATTTTCGACGCATTGAATGACCATATGGCAGCCAAGGAAGCCATTACCGGTGCGGAGCAGATGCGCAGCTTTGAAAAATATCTGCTGCTGCAAATTCTCGACCATCTCTGGAAAGAACATCTGCTGGCGATGGATCACCTGCGCCAGAGCGTAGGCCTGCGCGGTTACGCCCAGAAACAGCCAATTCAGGAATACAAACGCGAATCATTCGAGTTATTTGAAGCCATGCTTGGACGCGTGCGCGAAGAAACCATGATCGCACTGCACCGCGTACAGGTTGAAGAGGAACAGCCCGCCCCTGTTGTTGAGCAACCGCAGGAGAGCACGCCGGTGACCTATAGCCACGGTGAAAGTGATGAGCTCCAGGAACCGCAAACCACCTATAAGCGCGAACAGCCGAAGGTAGGTCGCAATGACCCGTGCCCGTGTGGTTCCGGCAAAAAATACAAACAGTGTCACGGCAAGCGCGGCTAGCCATCTAAGCCCTGCTGATAAAAGACCATGCCATGGCAGTAAACCCACCAGAACTGACAGCACCGCTACCTGTTCCCGGCTTTAAAGTGGGCACGGCGTCGTGCGGCGTTAAATCGCCCGACCTGACAGGTAAACGCACCGATCTGACTATCATTGCCGCCGACGTGGACTGCCATGCTGCAGCCACGTTCACGCAAAACCGTCTGCGTGCTGCCTGTGTCGATCTCGGTGAACAGGCTGTGAATAAGCACGGTACAGAAATTCGCGCCATTGTTGCCAACAGCGGCAATGCCAATGCCGGCACCGGAATCAGGGAAGAGGAATGGGCCCGGATGATGATCACATCTGCAGCCAGCGCACTGGATGTGGATGCCCATCAAATCCTGTCCGCCTCCACAGGCGTGATTGGCACGCCGTTTCCGATAGAACGTATTCAGGACGGTATCCAGGAGGCCGCAAGCTGTCATTCAGACTGGGAGAATGCAGCACACGCCATTCGTACCACCGATACCTTTGCCAAATGGACTTCGCGCCGTGTTGGTGATTTCACCCTCACAGGCATCGCCAAAGGCAGTGGCATGATCCACCCGAATATGGCCACCATGCTGGGTTTTATTGCCACCGATGCACCTCTGGCCCGCCAGCAACTGCAAACCATACTGAAACAGGTTGTCGGAAAATCATTCAATTCCATCAGCGTCGATGGCGACACCTCTACCAACGATACCGTTTATCTGCTCTCCAGCGGCCTGGGCCTCGGCCATGAAGCGCTGCCGGATACATCCGCATTCGAAGCGGCTCTGACTGAGCTGTGTATCGAACTGGCACAAATGATTGTGCGCGATGGTGAAGGTGTGAGTAAATTTGTGACACTGAATATCGAAGGCGCTGCAACGGAAGATGAGGCGCGTCATATTGGACGTACTATTGCCATCTCCCCACTGGTCAAAACCGCCTTTGCCGGCTCCGATGCCAATTGGGGGCGTATTGTTGCCGCTGCCGGGAATGCCGGTATCGCTTTTGATCCGGATCGTATTTCACTCAAATGTGATGATGTGGTGATGATGGAAAACGGCAACCTGCACCCGGATTACTGCGATGAAGCCGGCATGGCTGTATTTGCCAGGCCAGAATTCACGATTACACTCAATATCGGTATGGGTGATGCATCCGCCACCGTCTGGACAGGCGACCTGACCCACGAATATATTACCATCAATGCGGAGTACCGAACCTGAAGGAACAGGCGATTGCGCTTGTTGCTCCCTTTGATGGCAACGGAAATATTCTGCTGCTGAAAAGGAATGCAAAGCAGCACTGCGCCGGCTCATGGTCTTTCCCCGGCGGAAAAGTCGAGGCCGGAGAAACGGTGCGTACAGCAGCCATGCGTGAACTCCGGGAAGAAACCGGCCTCACCGGATCGGACTGGCAATATCTTGGTCAGCACAGCTTTGCATATCCGGACCGCCTGCTGCACTTCCATCTGTTCCGCTGCCTGTGTGAACCTGTCGCCGCAACCCTTGCCTGCGAATCCCCGCACGCATGGGTGAAACGCTCCAGGCTATCCGCCTACCCCATGCCGAATGCCAATCAGGCGTTTATTGCCCTGCTCGGCATCGATTCGTGAAAATATAACAACTCTCTGTGACCCAATATTCAGTCAGTCCGCTGATTTGCGATAAGGGGCAATCCACGCCCCCTCATATTCCGGTCTGTCTCTGAACTCGGCATACAACCTTGCCGCCTCCTGCCTGCTGGCCAGGTTGGGAATGCGAACACGATAATATCTGTGCCCCCTTGCTGTGACCTCGATAAATTCGGTATCAACACCTTCGGATTTCAGTTGCGCTATGGCCTTTCTGGCTGAATCCAGACGAGAATACGACACCAGATTCACCGCCCATACACGTCCGCTTGCCCGGGCTTTGTTTTCGTGGCCGGGCGTTGAAACAACTGCTGCGGGTGCCGCAGCTTCCGGTTTCGTCACTTCCGATTCTGATTCTACAGGCTCAGCTACCGGCGGACTGGAAGGAACGGGCTCCTGTTTGGCAGGTTCGTGAACAAGCGCATGCGATGCCACCGGTTCATGCACAGGTTTATGCGCATTGCCTTTCTCTACTGCCATGCCGCTTCTCAGTGTGGATCCATCCGGATTCAGCATAAGGTAAGCGGTCACCCCGGCCAGAAGAACACCAATAAATCCGAGAACGAAATAATCCCCTCTGCGTACATTCTCATTCACAGCCGGCACATTCGGTTCGCCGACAATATTTACCTTATTCCCTGGAAGCCCCTCATCCATCATCTCCTCCCTTCCCCATGACTGGACCGCATCATGGCAATAAATATTTTTCTTTCCAATACATTTCAGCACTGCCGCCATAACAGCGTGTACGCATTGCCACCGCCATGCCAACAATGTGAGGCTGGAAATTCCGCCTCACCTGCACGGATTATCCCGAATGCTGCTTGCGGACATACCTCAACCATGAAAGCTTCCCTCCTGCAGGAACAGAGCATCATGATCAGGAGGCCACTGCTATGTCATGGCTTGGAGCAGGAATCGGGGCGGGAATCGGTATGATGATAGGCGGCCCGATCGGGGCAGGCATTGGTGCCTGGCTCGGTCATTCGGCCGGACGTGTGAAAACCGCCATCACACAACAACAGGAAGCACAGACTGTCTTTTTTGTATCGCTGTTTTCCATGCTCGCAAAAATGGCCAAAGCGGACGGCAAGGTAAGCAGCGAGGAAGCGGAGCTGATCAACCACATCGCCAAAACACAAATGAACCTGGATGCTGAAGACAGAAAAGCTGCCCGTGATATTTTTAATAATGCCCTTAACGATAACTATTCCATTTATGACTACGCCGGCCAGTACAAACAGGTCATGCAGAACCAGCAAATGCGGGAAATGGTTTATCGCTTGCTGTTCGCCGTAGCGTTCGCGGATCAGAAATTGCACCACGCAGAAGAGTTGATTCTTAAAGAAATCCCGTCTCACCTGGGGCTGGACAACTCAGTCTATCAGCATCTCAAAGAAGAATTTCAGGGTCAGAAAGCGGATATCAGCGAATGCTATGAGATTCTTGGATGCACGCCCGACCACAGTGATGAGGAGATCAAGCGCGCCTACCGGAAAAAATGCATCGAATATCACCCTGACAAGCTGGCTTCAAAAGGATTGCCTGACGGTTTCATGAAATTTGCGGAAGAACAAATGCAGCAAATCACCAGTTCCTACAGCGCCATTATGGAAAGCCGGAGATAATTCAAAAAAAGACCTGAACAGGAATGGATGCCCTGTATTATTTACCCCGCCAACCTTGAACTGACTCCAGGCACAACATCAGCGAATGCCGCAAATCGCCTCAGGGCATCACAACGAAATAATCCGCTGTTGCATGCCTTCCGACATGGCCTTGTATATAATGCCTTATAGGCTATATTTTCATTATCCACATAACTTTTATGGGCTGGAGATGTCAATGCTGCAAGATTTAAGCCGCAGAGCCGCTGTGAAATTGATAGCCTCCGTGTTGCCCGGGTCGGCCTGCAGGAGAGCTGCGCTTGAAGCAATTGCACGATGAGCTGGATTCGCTGCCGGCAAAGCTTGATGCAATGAACGACGAGTCCGCGGGTATGACCTTGTTTCATACTCACAGACCATACCCTCGGCCCCTGTTGTGCCAGACAAAAAATTGACCCCTGTTTTCTGGCGCTATTTCGGCCTGTTGTTCAGCATAATGCTACTGGCCACGTGCGTGTTCAGTTACGCATTTTATCAGGAAGATGCCAAAGCCGAACGAGAACGCATCCTGACACGCGATCTGCATCACATAGAAATTCAGCAAACCCTGCTGACCGATGCGTTGGCAAAGGCCTTCCATATGGGAAGTTTCATATCCGATCGGGTGAATCTGCACCGGCCATTTTCAAATCCGGAAGGTAAAAGACAGCTGGATGCGGATATTATTTCCCTGCTTAAAAATCTGCCAGGTTTTATCAAAGTGCAACTGCTTGACCTCCAGGGGCATGAGTTGATCCGGATCAGTCACAGTAAAGCGGGGCCTCTCCTTACTCCCAAAGACAAGCTTCAGAATCAACGCGATGATTATTTTCACAAAGCGATGAATTTGAAACGCGGCCATATTTACATTTCGCCACTGAATCTGAACATCGAGCATGGTGCGGTGGAGCAACCGCCTAACCCTGTCATCAGGCTGGCCATACCGGCATTTGAAGGAGAACAGCGGACCGGCACTGTTATGCTAACCATGAAGATGGACAATGTTCTGACGCGCTTGCAGCAGGTAAATCATACAGGAGAAAGCACAAGCTATCTGCTGAATTCGGACGGCTTCTTCCTGTCCAGCCCACACCCCGAATGGAACTGGGGGTTCATGCTGTCCGGACATCACGACTACAACTTTGCCACCAGGTTCCCGGCAGCATGGCAGCGTATCTCCGGCCGGGGTCACGGCCAGTTTGAACTCAACGGTGACATATTCAGCTTTGCCAGCTTCGATCCACGACCATCGCTGAAAAAACCGCAGAGGGCCGATGCCATCAGCAGTGATCGCTACATCATGGTATTGCAGCTTCCTGCCGCAACATTTGCACAGGCCATGACGCAAGAGAGATGGCAATACCTGTCCGGCACTGCGCTGCTCATTCTGGCGGCCGCGGTATTTGCCGGGATTCTGGCACAGCTCCATACACAGAAACTCCTGGCCCGGAAATTACTGGACACCTCGCTACAAACGCTCACACATGTGATATCCAGTACGCCTGCCGTCCATTATGACTGCCAAGCCAAAGGAAACCGATTTATTCCTGTGTTTGTCAGTCCAAAACTGGAGGAGCTATTCGGCTTTGATCCCGATAGTGTTATCGGTGATTCCGAATGGTGGGGATCTCACCTGCATCCCGAAGACCGTGAACGAATCACCGAAGGTTTCCGGCTAGCGCTAAATGAAAGCAGGGAGACACACGTCCACGAATACCGCTTCGGATGCGCCGATGG
This sequence comes from Mariprofundus sp., assembly GCA_030951065.1. Taxonomy (GTDB): domain Bacteria; phylum Pseudomonadota; class Zetaproteobacteria; order Mariprofundales; family Mariprofundaceae; genus Mariprofundus. The sequence continues at coordinate 9,707 of JAUZQH010000143.1, forward strand.
TAAATACCGATGGGTACGCGATGAGATGACCATCGTACGCAATACAGATGGAAATCCGGTGGAAATTATCGGAAGCTGGCTGGACATCACAGAACACCGGCAAGACGAGGCGGCTATTGAGCTGGCGTTACAGGAAAAAGAGGTGCTGCTGCGCGAAATTCACCACAGGGTGAAGAATAATATGCAGATCATCTCAAGCCTGCTGAAGCTACAGGCTTCACATGTGGACG
>JAUZQH010000144.1 GCA_030951065.1 Mariprofundus sp.
GGGTTCGTACTGGCTCCCTATGTTACCATTCCGGTTACTGTACTCAAATACGTGGATGAGCGCGCTCAACTACTCAGCGCATCGGATATGCGCGATGAATTGTCACTGGATCCTTATATCTTTACACGCGAAGCCTGGCGGCAACGACGTGAATATCTGATCTACGATGGCAAGCCGCCGACACCGGTAAGTCAGGATGACGGCTTTGAAGAGGAGGACTTCGAAGAAGATACTTTTGATAGCGAACCCACCCAACCGAAAACCAGAATCCATCTGGACAGCACGCCCCCGGATGAAACCCCTGCATCCGATTCGGCACCTGCCCCCCAGGCTGCACAAATCCAGTCGCAATCCGATACCACTGCTACGCCACTTGCGTCCAAACCGGTCAGTGCACAGCGAAAATATGTGATTTTTCTGTCATCCCACTATTCCGAAGCTGAAGCTGCAGCAGAACAGGGACATATTGCAAAACTGGGCGTTCACAGTGATATCTATCCAGTGACACTGGATCATCGGAAATGGTACCGCCTGCGTGCAGGCAGTTATGCCAGCAAGGCAGAAGCAACGGCTGAAATGAACAGGCTCAAAACCCTCACAGGCCTGACCGGCGCATGGTTGGAAATCAGCAACGTCAGAGACAAGGAATAATGTGAAGGATCAGCAGTAAAACGACGGCCCCTCACGCACTCCATTTAAATTTATAAACGACTGGCGCGATGCCTCAACAGATGGTCAGCCAGTACCAGTGCCAGCATGGCTTCGGCAATGGGCACAGCGCGGATACCGACACAGGGATCATGGCGTCCCTTGGTAATAATCTCGGTTTCATCACCATGGATATCGATGGTCGGGCGCGATTTAAGAATAGACGAGGTAGGCTTCAACATCATACGGGCGCGAATGGTATCGCCATTTGAAATACCACCGAGGATGCCGCCGGCATGATTACTCTGAAAACCATCAGCACGTATGGCATCACCGAATTCGGAACCTCTGGACTCGACACAGGCAAAGCCATCGCCGATCTCGACTGCCTTGGCGGCGGGGATATTCATCAGTGCCTTGGCAATATCGGCATCAAGCCGGTCAAACACCGGTTCTCCCAGGCCCGGAATCATACCATGTGCTTCGACACAAACAGCCGCACCGATGGAATCACCATCTTTGCGTAACTTGTCCATAAATCCAGCCATCTCGATGGCAGCTTCCGCATCCGGACAGAAAAACGGATTATTGCTGATTTCACCAACATCGAATCGGGCAGCATCGATTTTGATCGGACCAATCTGATCCACCCACCCCAGCACTGAAATGCCTGATTCAGATAACAGCTTTTTGGCAATCCCGCCAGCTGCCACACGCATGGCGGTTTCACGCGCCGAAGACCGTCCACCACCGCGATAATCGCGCAGGCCGTACTTTTCAAAATAGGTAAAATCAGCATGCCCGGGACGGAATTTATCCTTGATGTCAGAATAATCCTTGCTGCGCTGATCGGTGTTGCGAATCAATAAACCAATCGGACACCCTGTAGTAACCCCTTCAAAAACACCGGAAAGGATTTCCACTTCATCGGCTTCCCGACGCTGGGTCGTATATTTTGACTGGCCGGGCCTGCGCCGATCAAGATCGGGTTGAAGGTCAGCTTCACTTAAAGACAACCCGGCCGGACACCCTTCAACAACCGCGACCAGTGCCGCACCATGCGATTCGCCGGCTGTGCTCAGACGGAAAATCTGCCCGCAACTCGAACCTGACATCAGTGGATTCCCCTCTAATCCGAAACGCCCGGATCGCCGGCGCCAACATGGAATCCGGCATCGACATAATGGACTTCCCCGCTCACCCCTGAAGCCAGATCGGAAAGCAGATATACACAGGTGTTACCCACCTCCTCCTGCGTCACATTGCGTTTGAGCATGGCACCACGTGCACTTTTCTCCATCAATTTTCGGAAATCGCCCACAGCAGATGCAGCCAGTGTCCTGATCGGGCCTGCTGACACCGAGTTTACGCGAATACCACGCTCACCGAGATCCTGAGCCAGGTATCGGGTTGATGCCTCCAGAGCCGCCTTGGCCACTCCCATAACACCATAACCGGGTATCGCACGTTCTCCGCCCAGATAGGTCATGGTAACCAAACTGCCGCCCTCTTTCATCATCGGTGCAGCGCGCTGAGCGCATGCAATAAAGGAATATGCAGAGATATCCAGAGCCAGATGAAAGTCCTCACGCGAAGTATTCGCAAATCCATCGCGCAGCGCATCTTTATTGGCAAAGGCAATGGAATGAACAATGAAATCGAGTTCCCCCCACTGCTCTTTTACCTTTGCAAAAAAAGCATCCATACTGGCTTCATCCGATACATTCATCGGCGCAATGATTTCAGCATCCAGGCTCTCGGCCAATGGTCGAACCCGTTTTTCCATCTGATCACCGAGATAATTAAAACCCAGCGTTGCACCTTCACGCCGTGCTGCTCTGGCAACACCCCAGGCAATTGATTTGTTATTGGCTACGCCAAGAATTAGACCTTTTTTACCTTTCAGAATTCCCACACCTAGCTCCCTGTGTTATTCGTTGCCGCCAACAATATCAGCAGCCTTTCAAAAGCGCACGCACATGACGCTTTCATCATCTATATACCGGCATCTACTCAACATTGTGATGGCCGGTAAGCTGCTCAATCCTGGCCATTTCCGCATCCGAAAAACCGAAATAGTGTCCGATCTCATGCATCAGTACCTCGGCAATACATTGATCCGGGCTTTGACCGGAATCCCTGCAGACAGCCAGAATCGGCCGACGATACAGATAAATCATATCAGGCAGTGCACCTGAATCACTTGTACTGCGTTCAATAAGGGATACCCCTTCATAAAGCCCAAGCAGATCATACGGTGAATCAACATGCATCTTCCGCAACACATCATCGTCTGCAAACTCTTCTGTTACAACCACAACATTTTCCATCGCCAGTCGAAACCTGTCAGGTAATACATTCAATGCCTTCTCAGCAGTCAAACGGAATTCTTCTGCATTCATCATGCCTATTGTAGCCATTGCATGCGATTCATCACAATCATGTTTTTCAAAATCACCATGGCGTTTCCTCAATCGGATAGACATCCATTCCCCGATCACTACTACAGGCAGGCTCCGGGTTTTAAATAATTCCTTGCTGCAATATCGTTATTTGGCATCGTTAGCCAATGTCTACAACGTTGAATATCATCGCGGATGCCCATATTTGGGGCGTGGAATCTGCTTTCTCGGCATTACCCGGATTTGATGTGAATTTACGCATTCTGGAGAACAGGTACATCACCAGAGAAACCGTTCACAATGCGGATATCCTGCTTACCCGTTCATCCACCCGGGTAAATGCCGACCTGCTACAAGGCTCATCTGTACGCTTTGCCGGCACTGCCACCATCGGTGATGATCATTACGATAAAACATGGTTGGATACCCATTCGATTGTATGGGCCAATGCTGCCGGGTCATCGACTGATTCTGTCATTGAATACATGATCACCGCCCTGCTTGATTTGCATATGCGCGGTCTGATCAGTATTCCGGATACCTGCATCGGCATCATCGGCGTGGGGCGCATCGGCAGCAAGCTGGCATATATATGCAAAAATCTGGGCATGACGGTGCTGTGCAATGATCCACCCAGAGCCAGAATGGAAGGTGGAGATACTTTCTGCTCGCTTGAGCAGCTTCTGGAACAGGCAGATATACTCACATTGCATACACCCTTGCTGCATAAGGGCGTGGATTGCACCGTCCATCTGCTTGGGCGCGACCAACTGGCCCGATTCAAAGGCAAAGGCATAATCAATGCAGGACGCGGTGCCTGCGTTGACAACGCCGCATTGTGCAACTGGCTTGATGGCAAACCGGACAGATTTGCAGTACTCGATTGTTGGGAGAATGAACCCACGCCCATGCTCCGGCTGCTGAATCATCCCGGGGTAGTCATTGCCACACCGCATATTGCCGGTCACTCGGTTGAAGGAAAGGCTGCCAACACAGCCTTCATCTACCATGCCCTGTGCAAGTTTCTGGGTATCAGTCCAGTATGGGATATGGCTCACGACCTGCCGAAAATACCGGCCGCTGTCGAAATCATGGCAGGCGAAACGCGATGGCATACCCTGCACGCGGCAGTCACGGCCTTGTATCCGATTAACGACGACCATCAGGCTATGCGTTCATGGGGCCGTTGCCCGGATTCTGAGCTGGCCAAATTATTCACCGGCTACCGCCGCCAATATCCTGAACGGCGTGGCTGGCAGCATGCACCCGTATATTTCACACATGCCGATGTAGATGTGCTAAAGCTGGCACAAGCCATTGGTATCAACACAAAGCCTGTTAGCACCTGATTGAAGTGACCGCCCAAACAATACGGTTCATGAAATAAAATATATCATGTACTCTTCCATCATAAGGGGTGGGGGCAACAAAGTTTCTGCAATATGTATAAATATACGAGGGGGAGGGAAAAGGATTTGAAACAATCCAAAATTCTTATTGTTGATGACCAGGCCGTCATACGAGAAGCATATAGCCAAATACTGGAAAGCGCCGGGTTTCTGGTTTGCACTGCTGATTGCTACGATCAGGCCATAACCCTGTTAGATCCTTCCATTGAGCTTGCCCTGATTGATATCCAACTTCCCGGACAGTCCGGACTGGATATTCTTACCTGCATCCGAACAGAATATCCGGATTGTCCTGTCATGATGATGTCCAGCCACGCCGACAAGGAAAATACCATTGAAGCTTTGCGTCAGGGAGCCGTGGACTTCCTTGAAAAACCGGTCAATCCTCATGCACTGGTACACAGCATTAAACACTGGCTGGATTTCAGGTCTCTTCAACAGGAAAACCAGCGGCTCCAGGATTTCGAGGCTGTACATCGGCGACTAAAGCAAAATAAAGCGCAGATTCGTGTGGCGAATGACCGCTTGAACTTCCTTTTAAAATCCACTGCAGCCGTCATTTATGCCTCGGATATAACAGATCAATATACCATCACATATATCAGCGAGAATATAAAACGCTTATGCGGTTTTGCTGCAAAAGCCTTTATCGATGACCCGGCTTTCCGTATGAAATGTGTTCACCCTGATGACCTTGAACGTGTCCGGTATGGACTGGAGCATGGCCTGAAACAGGGAAGCAGCTCCTTTGAGTATCGCATTCAGCATAAAGATGGACACTATTTCTGGGTCGGCGATGAAGTCAGATTGGAAAAGAATGCCTCTGGAAAGCATGAGTTGCTTGGCTTCATCACAGATATTACCAAACGCAAAGAGATTGAAGAACGGCTGGAGAAGCTATCTTACTACGACACACTCACGGAGCTTCCTAACCGGCGACTGTTCAGCGATCGGGTCGAGCAGGCGCTTGAACTGGCCAAACGTGAAAAACACCCCCTGGCTCTTCTTTTTCTGGATATCGACCGTTTCAAATCGATCAACGACAGTATGGGACATGCTTGCGGCGATCAGGTGTTAAAAGAGTCTGCCAGACGTCTTTCCACCCTGCTTCGCAGCTCTGATTCGTCAGCACGCATGGGTGGTGATGAATTTGCCGTACTGCTGCCGGAAAGCGATTCAAATAATGCCCTGCGCGTGGCGAAAAAGATTAGCGAGGAGCTTCAGAAACCGCATCTCCTGAATGAGCAGAAAATCGCTTTAGGCGTCAGTGTCGGTATCGCCATCTTTCCTGAAGATGGCGATAGTCCAGCCAGGCTGCTTATGCATGCGGACACCGCCATGTACCATGCAAAAAAGAATTCATCCCATATTCATTACTACTCCAGCAACATGGAAGAAGAATCAAGAAACCAGCTCAGAATGGAGCAGGATCTGGCCACAGCATCGGATGAAAACCAGCTGAAACTTTATTTCCAGAGCCAGCACGGAATATCAAAAGACAGTAAAACCAGCCCATTCCCGCTTTATTATCAAACCAAAAGTCAACTGAATGACAGCAACATTATTGGTGTTGAGAGTCTGATTCGCTGGCATCACCCGGAATTTGGCTTCATTTCCCCGGCTGCGTTTATTCCGCTAGCTGAGAAAACCGGTCTGATTCGCCCCATTACGCATTGGGTACTGGCCGAGGCAGGCCGACAAGCCATAGCATGGGAAAAGTCCGGCATACGACCGGGAAAAATTGCCGTCAATGTTTCGGCGGTACAGCTGATGCAACAAGGCCTGGCAGAAGAAATTCTCTCCCATATCAGAGAAACAGGTGCAAAACCGGAATGGATTGAAATCGAAGTCACCGAAACTGCCGCTATGCGGGATCCAAAACTTGCCATTTCTATCATGCGGCAACTGGTAGAGTCTGGCATCTCCATTGCCATTGATGATTTTGGCACCGGCTACTCCTCGCTGGCCTATCTCAAGCGCTTGCCAGCCGAATGGCTGAAGATTGACCTTACATTTATTCGTGGTTTGCCGGATGATACCGAGGATGCAGCTATCGTATGCTCTACCATCGCCATGGCACATGCTCTGGGCATGCGAACGATTGCCGAGGGCGTAGAAACGGAAGCGCAGCTTCAGTTTTTGAAGAATGAGGGTTGTGATGCTGTGCAGGGTTACCTGTTCAGCAAGCCGATGCCGGCGGATGAGGCAACCGAATACATCACACGCAATATCCAATCAAGGTAACCATGATGTTTTTCCCCTGTCCAGCCAGGCTACCACATTACACAGACACCAATATTTATCACAATAATGAAATTACTCAGATATCGTCTAGTATATGCGCATGACCGTTTCAAAAAACAATCTCGTATGGATGGACCTGGAGATGACCGGGCTCGACCCGAAGCATGATACGATTATTGAAATCGCCACGATTATTACCGATGGGGAACTGGATATTATCGCTGAAGGGCCAAGCCTTGTGATTCATCAGCCGGATCATATTCTTGATGCGATGGATGAGTGGAACACCTCCCACCACGGTGATTCAGGGCTGACAGCGAGAGTGAAAGCATCGACTTTGACCATGCATGCAGCCGAACAGCAAACGCTGGATTTTATAAAACAATATGTGCCACCGTCCATCTCCCCCCTGTGCGGCAACTCGATCCATCAGGATCGGCGGTTTCTTCAGCCCTATATGCCGGAGCTCGAATCTTATTTGCACTACCGTAATATCGATGTAAGCACCATCAAGGAACTGGCCCGGCGCTGGTATCCGGATAACACAGCCCCGGTCAAGAAAGCCGAACATCTGGCACTGGCTGATGTCCGGGAGTCTATCAATGAACTACGCTGGTACAGGGAAAAACTGTTTCGTTGACCCATCAGACATGCTATAATATAAGCCGAGTTGAGTAAAAGGAGGTTCAGATGTTTCTAAAAAACAC
>JAUZQH010000145.1 GCA_030951065.1 Mariprofundus sp.
GCAAGTTCGAGATTCCCAGCCAGTTGACCGGTTTGTTCGATGGTGGTCACAGTAAACCGGGATTCAGTGGTCTGAATATCGGCAAGTTGCTGGATAGCCTGTCCTTTCCGGTGCTGGTCAGCATTATCTTGCTTGGTACCACATTTGCCAGTACGCGCCTGCTATATCAGAACCGACGCTTTCTGAACGATTTTGCATCACATATCGGCAGTGCCGAACACCCCAAACGTGCTTTGTATCTGACCGATACCCTGCGCGATAAAAACGGCGTATCGAGTTCGCTAAGCGGTAAACTCAGGGAAATTCAGCGTGCCGACTTGCCGGTTGATTTTCTGATCTGTCATGCTGATGTCGAAGCAGAACCGCATTTGCATGTGGTTCGTCCGCTAACCAGTTTTTCTGTAGCGGATTTTGGTGAGCAGGAGTTCCGTCTGCCTGATTTCATGGAAGTAGCCCGTATCTTCTATGAGGGGGGGTATGATCGCATTGTCTGTTCCACCGAAGGGCCGATGGCGTTGGTCTCTTTGTTGGTCAAGTCGATGTTCAATGTGCCCGGATACTTCTTTATGCATACAGACTGGATTGACTTTATCAAGGATAATACCGACCTGAGTCAGCACGAACGGGATCGTATTCGCCGGTTTCTACGGTTCTTCTATCAGCAATATACCGGTGTATTCGTGCTCAACAATGAGCACCGGAGCTGGCTGACCGGGCATCAGATGCAGCTGGATAAAGACAGGGTGTTTTTGACAGCTCACCATACGCAGCCACCAGACCCTGCGGTTAATCCAATCAGCAAAAGTGAGCTGTTTGATGGTGCAAGCGATGATTTACCCGTATTGCTGTATGCCGGTCGATTGAGTCGGGAAAAGGGATTGTTTGACCTTCCAGAGATGCTTACCCGTATCCGACAAGCCGTACCTGATATCAGGATTGTGATTGCCGGAACTGGGCCTGCCGAAGCGGAACTGAAAAAGGTTTTGCCCGATGCGCTGTTTCTGGGCTGGGTCGATAAGGCACGGATGAAATCGTTGTATGCCGGCCTTGATTTGTTTGTTTTTCCATCCCGCTTTGACACCTTTGGCAATGTGGTACTGGAAGCATTCACCTATGGAATGCCTGTTATCGCGTACAATTGTAAAGGCCCCAAAGATATTATTCAGCATGGAATCAATGGTTACCTGGTGGAAGATATTGAATCAATGGCTGTACAGGTTGCCGGTTTTTTTGGAAATGCTGCACATCGACCCATGATGCAGAAAAATGCTGTTCGGCGTAGTTATGACTATCAGGCGGAACCGATCATGCGGCAGTTTTTGCAAGATATGGGTCTGACACATACGGATTTTTCCCCCGCATAGCATGTCAAAACTGATTGCCGTTTTAACGCAGCAGGAACAACTGAACTTTCTGCTCACCAACCGCATTCCACGCCGCTGGCTGACGCAATGGATGGGATGGTTCAGCCGGATCGAGAATCCTTTTTTGACACGGCTCTCTATTGCTCTGTGGCGTATCTTTGCCAGGGATCTGGATTTGTCGGAAGCCCGGAAACAATCATTTGCCAGTCTGCATGAATGTTTTATCCGGGAATTGAAACCGGGTGTACGCCCGATTGATCAGCGGGCATCGGTTGTTATCAGTCCGTGTGATGCGATCGTGGGGGCGCATGGCAGAATTAATGGAGGAACCGTATTTCAGGCCAAGGGGTTTCCATATGAACTGGGGGATTTGATTCCGGATCAGTCCTTGCAGGAGAAATATCGAGACGGGGTGTTCGTCACACTGCGTCTGAAGTCGAGTATGTATCACCGCTTTCATGCGCCTGTTGATTGTCAGGTCCATGGCATCAATTATATTTCCGGTGACACCTGGAATGTAAATCCGATCGCGTTAAAACGTATTGAGAAACTGTATTGTAAAAATGAGCGTGCAGTCCTGCAATTGGATATGGTTGATTCTGAACACAGTATTACGCTGGTACCTGTTGCGGCTATATTGGTTGCGAGCATGAAGTTTCATTGTCTGGAGGGCGATATGGATCTGCGCAGTCGTGGTTCCAATTATTTGCCTTGTCATGCCTCCTATAGCAAAGGCGATGAAATGGGCTATTTCCAGCATGGCTCGACGATTATTATGTTTGCAACATCCCATTATACTTTTTTTGATGATATTCGAGAAGGCAAGTGCATTAAAATGGGCGAGCCTTTATTACAGACCTGATGAACCGGCCTGACGCAGTCATGACTCTGTCTTGACATGGTTTTGACATAAAATGCAAGCACAATTCCGCTGAATTATCTTATTAGACAGGGGGTTGGATTATGAATTTTATGGAAGAATTGCGCATGCAGCGCTGGGATGATCACCGTTATTATCATCACAATCGTATCAATCAGTTTTTGCATCTGGCCAGTTCCATCTGTTTTATTGTCAGTTATGTCTGGATTTTTCTGGATCCGGTGATGGCGGTATTGTTCGGCTGGGTGGTGGCCATGTTATTGCGTCAGATCGGGCACTTCTTCTTCGAGCCGAAAACCTATGATGAAGTCAATGATGCGACACATGATTACAAGGAAAGTGTGAAGGTCGGTTATAATCTTTCTCGCAAGCTGGTTCTGTTGTCGCTTTGGGTCATTGCTTCCGTAGCGCTATATTTCGAGCCCTCACTGTTCGGTGTATTCGATGCGGCCGACC
>JAUZQH010000146.1 GCA_030951065.1 Mariprofundus sp.
TGGCAGAGCGGCTGAATGCACCGGTCTTGAAAACCGGCGAAGGTAACACTTCCGTGGGTTCAAATCCCACCCCTTCCGCCAGTTATAGCAATGTAACAATGTGCGTACGGAGAGATGGCTGAGCGGCTGAAAGCGCGCCCCTGCTAAGGGTGTATAGGCTAAAACCTATCGAGGGTTCGAATCCCTCTCTCTCCGCCAGCTTTTAAAAGCTTGAGATAGAGGTGTGAGAACCCTTGATGTAGTGATGGGCCTGATGGCCCTGAAGGGATGGAGGGCATGGAAGCCCGGAATAATCCCTCTCGGTCAATTGTTGAACATCGTTTGTTGGAGTTCCCGGAGATGTGGGCCGTAGTTAGTTCCGAATCATCTCTCCGGGCCACCCGTTCAGATAAACAGGAGACAGCTTGAAGCAACTTGCACTGATCGCCATTGCCCTGTTGATGTTGTCGGCCTGTGAACAAAAGCAGCCCGATAAGATTCAGTGGCAGTTGCCGCTGCAGGCTCCTGATGATCCACATGGCGGTAATGGTGATGCCACTGTACCTGAATGGGCTTCAGCTATACAGGGGGAGGCTGAAGTGGTCTGGCTGCAGAAGAATACTACCAGGCGATTTACCACGAAGCTTGTCATGGGCGGCAGCGCAACGGTTCAGAATTGGGAAATTCGCCTGCTTGGACTGGCTTCCGGGCTGAGAGTTCATAACAAAGCTTTTCTGAACGATGAAAATGTGGATAATCCCGCCGCCTTCGTTGAGGTAAGCCGCAACGGTAAAACTGTGTACCGTGGCTGGTTGTATAAGAAATTTCCGGAATTATTCGGTATGGATGATCCGGAATGGAAAATATGGCTGAAAGGTATTACGCTTCGGCCCGTTTCATAAAACGTTAAACGGTTTAACCGATTAACACAGGCTCCCTTAGCTCAGCTGGATAGAGCATCTGACTACGAATCAGAAGGCCGGGCGTTCGAATCGCTCAGGGAGCGCCATATAAATCAAGGACTTACGGCATTTGTCGTGGGTCCTTTTTTATTGCCTGTAAAACCATGATACAGCCGGATTACTGGGCTATGGCTGCCTTCAGCTTTTTCATGGCGCGGGCTTCCAGTTGACGCACGCGCTCAATAGAAACGCCGAATTCTCCGGCCAGTTCTTTCAAAGTAGCCGGTTCTTCGCTCAAATGGCGCCGCTCGACAATCAACCTGTCCCGATCCGCTAATGTTGTCATAGCCTTGTACAGTATTGATTTCTGATGATTCTCCCAGTTGGATTCTATGGCAATGTCTTCCGGAGAAGAACCGGAGGCGGGCAGGGAATGTAGCAGTGCATCGCCTTCTTCATTTTCACTGTCCAGTGATACATCACGCTGCAAAAAGGCGTTGGCCGTTTCCTGATATTCGTTGCTATTAATACCATAATCTGCAGCTACTTCATCGACTTTGTGCCCGTCAAATGCGGCAATAGTGTTTTTGGCCTTCTGCAGTCCGGCAAAAATACGTCGCTGCAATTTATTGGTGCCCAGTTTGACAATACTCCACGAGCGCAGGATGAAATCGTGAATGGAAGCACGCACCCACCAGGATGCATATGTCATCAGACGGAAACCACGATCCGGGTCAAAACGTTTGACCGCATGCATCAGGCCCATGGTGCCTTCCTGAATCAAATCCATTTCGGGCAGACCGAAATGGCGGTATTCACGGGCAATTGCGGCTACACCGCCAAGATTGGCAACGACCAGCTGACGTGCAGCCTCGCGGTCGCCGGAATCGTGCCACAGGCGAGCCAGTTTCATTTCTTCTTCACGGCACATACGTGGTGTTTTCCTGATGTCGCGGGAAAATAATGCCAAACTGGTTAGTTCATATGATGATCGGGCATGCGTTGCTGCTGTCAATCCGGTTACCTCCGAGGGTCAATCATGAGCACGCAGTTTGTGGGGCTACTGTGATGATATTTCAAGCCACGCAAGCAATTGTCGTTCGTTTGCGACTTCAATTCCGAGCTCGCGTGCTTTGGCAAGTTTGGAGCCGGCCTTTTCTCCGGCAATGACAAGATCGGTATTTTTGGAAACAGAACCTGTCGGCCTGGCGCCCAGGGCGCGTAACTGTTCCTGTGCCGTACGGCGCTGTATGGATTTGAAACTGCCGGTCAGGACAACAGTTTTTCCAGCCAGAGGGTGGTTGCCTGATTCGGATGGGGGTACGGATGGTTGCACGCCTGCTGCAAGCAGTCTGGCAATGACATCGCGATTATGTGGTTCGGAAAAAAAACTGCATATGCTGGCAGCAACTTCCGGCCCTACATCCGGAATATTAACCAGTTCTTCTACACTGGCTTGCATCAAGCCATCCAGCCCTCCGAAATGACTGGCCAATCCGGCGGCTGTTGCTGTACCGACGTGGCGAATACCCAACGCATGCAGGAAACGGGCCAAAGGTCGGTGGTAGCTTTGTTTAAGCGCCTTTTGAAGGTTGGCGATTTTTTTCTCCCCCATACCCGGCCAGTCATGCAACGACTCATAATTGAATTCGTACAGATCAGCAATATCGGTAAGCAGGCCCTCATCCACCAGTTTTGTAATCAGCTTGTCACCCATACCTTCGATATCCATTGCCCCGCGTGAAACAAAATGAGACAGGCGTTCTTTCAACTGGGCCGGGCAGGATAGACCCCCACTGCAACGGATTGCGACTTCACCTTCGACACGGAATACCGATGCACCGCAAACAGGGCAGTTTTGAGGTGGTGAGGGGAGTTGTGCCTTCTCATCGATGTCCACGGCTCTGACAATTTCAGGAATCACATCGCCGGCCCGCCGCACGATCACCCGGGCACCGGCATACACCTGCTTGCGTTGTAATTCGTCGATGTTGTGCAGCGTTGCGCGTGATACGGTGACTCCACCCACGGCAACCGGTTGCATCTCAGCAACCGGGGTGATGACCCCGGTTCGACCGACTTGCCAGATGATTTGTTTGACCGTAGTGATCACTTCTTCAGCCGGAAATTTGTACGCAATGGCCCAGCGCGGGGAGCGAGCTACCGCCCCCATGCGGTGCTGCAGGGCGAAATCATCCAGTTTATAAACCACACCATCGATTTCGTAAGGCATGTCGGCACGTTGTTCCTGCAAGGCCTGATAGCGGGCCAGTAATCCATCCACATCACTGGCCATGGAGGTTTCTTGTACGGCAAATCCGAAATCGTGTAACCGTGCCAGTAAAGCGGATTGGCTGGGGGCCAGTTCGCGCCCTCCGAGACCAACACCATAAGCAAAAAAGTTGAGTCCGCGTCTGGCGGTTACTTTCGCATCCAGTTGTCTGAGTGAGCCGGCAGCAGCATTGCGCGGATTGGCGAAGGCGGGTAACCCTTCGGCATCCTGACGCAGATTGAGTTCGGTAAAGGCTGCTTTGGACATATACACTTCACCGCGTACTTCCAGCACTTCGGGAGGTGCTGTGTCAACACAGTTCAGGTGCCAGGGGATATCGGCAATTGTGCGAATGTTATCGGTAACATCCTCGCCGACTTTTCCGTCACCGCGTGTGGCTGCAATGGTCAAATGGCCGGATTCGTAGCGTAAATTAACAGCCAGTCCATCAATTTTGGGTTCAATGATAAAATCCGGTTTTTCTTCGCCGGTTCCTTCACGTATTCTGCGAACGAATGCCTCGATTTCTTCCGGGTCAAATGCATTGGCCAGCGATAACAAAGGCTCGCCATGCTCTCGTGTAGCAAATGTCTGTGACGGCGTGGCACCCACTGACCGGGTGGGAGAATCTGCCGGTACAGGCTCACCCAGCTCTGTTTCAAGCGCCTCCAGTTGTCGCAATAGCCGGTCATATTCGGCATCGGAAATCACCGGTGCATCAAGCGTGTAATAGCGATAATTGTGTTCTTTGAGTGCTAAACGCAGCGCATCGATACGCTGCTTCAAGGTACTGTCGTTGTTCATCCCCGGGGTGGTTTTTCCAGCATGCCTTCAATGGTTTGAGTAATTGGCCGGGACATCCAGTCCTTGGCTCCAATTAAATGATGCAGCACTGTTCCATTGCGGTCTACAAGGAATGATTCGGGATAACGGAAAACGCCATAACTGCGTGACACAGTGCTGTCGGCATCATGTAAAACCTGAAAAGGCATCCTGTATTCTTTCATGAATGCATTCAGATCATCGCGGCGGTGATCGACAGAAATAGCAATGATTTTCAAGCCGCGGGATGCATATTTATCATGCAGTTCAGCCATGGATGGGATTTCCTCGCGGCAGGGAGGGCACCATGTCGCCCAGAAATTCAGCAGCATCACTTCACCTTTCGGTAATGTTTGCATGACGCCCTGGACATCCGGCAGTTTGAAATCAATGGCCTGCGCTCCCTGGCGAACAGATGCAGGGGCTTCGGGTAAAGACAGCCAGACAATGCTGCCAATACCTGCAAAAATGCACATCACCAGCAGCCAGCGATATTTCATGCTGTGTCCTTCGCTCATGTCGCCGTTCCTGCAGCTAATCCAGCCAGTGATGTTTGCAACGCATGTTCTGTTACCCGGTGTCTGAGGAGCTCCTGACCATCCACCAGCAATACCGGAACATCCAGGCCATAGCGAACGAGAAGCGCCTTGTCGCGATCCACGTCAATCGTTTCCCACGAACACAATCCCTGCCCTGCCGCCGCCGCGACGACTGCCTTGGCATCTTCGCACAGGCAGCAGTTACGGCGACTCAGCAATTGAATATGCGGTCGGAGCATATAGTGGAATTAATCCTCTGCTTTCCGTTTCTTGGGAAGCTTGACCAGGGCAAATACCTGATCGCCGCGCCTGTCCAGCATGACACGCAGCACTTCTCCATATTTGAATTTTTTGGCCAGTTTCGAAAAGCTGCTGACATTGTTCACATCCTTTCCATTGATGCGATAAATAACATCGCCGCGCTGAATGCCGGCACGTGCTGCTGGCATTCCACGTTGCAATTGCTGCACTACGATACCTTTTTTAACACGGGTCTGTAACCTTGCCGCCAGATCAGGGGTCAGATTATCCACCACCATGCCGAGGCGAATCTTGGCACTGTCGCGATGCGGACGACCGTTTGACGCGGTGTCTGAATCTTTCATGGCTTCCACCTTGACGGTGATTATTTTGTGCTTGCCATCGCGAATCACGCCGATTTTCACTTTATCGCCCGGTGTGTGACGGGCTACGCGAATCGGCAGATCATGTGCTTTGTGAACCGGTTTACCATCAATGGATACAATCACATCACCCGGTTTGATGCCTGCCCGGTCCGCAGCAGAACCAGCCACGACTTGCGGCACCAGTGCGCCTTCGCGGTTTTTCAGACCCAGCGCCTGCATGGTTTCCTTATCTACATCGGTAATATGCACACCGAGGCGTGCCCGGGTCACGTGACCCTTTTCACGCAATTCATCCATGACCGATTTAGCCAGGTTGATCGGGATAGCAAATCCAATACCGTTGTTCCCGCCGCTGCGTGAATAAATGGCGGTATTGATACCCACGACTTCACCCCGGGTATTAAACAGCGGGCCGCCGGAATTGCCCGGATTGATGGCTGCATCGGTCTGAATAAAGTCATCATAGGGGCCGGAACCAATCACACGTCCTTTGGCAGAAACAATACCCGCAGTCACTGTTTGCTCCAGGCCGAAGGGATTGCCGATAGCCACAACCCAGTCGCCCACGCGCAGCTTATCTGAATTGCCCAGCTTAACTGCTTTCAGGTGTTTCGCCTTGAATTTGATCAGAGCGACATCCAGTTTGGGGTCGGTACCAATGATTTTTGCTTCGTGCTCGGTACCATCACGCATTTTAACAATGACTTCGTCGGCACCTTCCACGACATGATTATTGGTCACTACATAGCCATCGGCGGACAGTATAAAACCTGTACCCAGAGCGTGTCGTTCCTGTTGCTGACGTGGCATATTGCGCAAGAAATCATTAAAGAAGTCATCAAAAGGGGAGCCGTGGGGGGAACCAAAACCGGGCGGCAGGCCCTGCAGTCGCTGTTGCACATGTTTGGTGGTGCTGATGTTCACTACGGAATCAGCTTGTGCTGCTGCCAGATCGGCGAAGCTGTCGGGCATCGCCTGAGCATGCGACACCCACATCACCGCAAGAAATAATACCGGGAACAATCGTTTGATTTGATTCAATCTTAACTCCTTATATAAACGTGCAGGCCGATTTGTAAGCCTGTTGGATGAAAAAAAGATGAAAATTCAATGTCAATGAGATGAAACAGGTAACGAATTTTCAGCGCGTGCTGAAGATGTTCCAATAACGCGCACCATGCGCACATCCAGTCCTGATGTTGAGTCGGATGCAAGACCGGCAAGATGCGATTTGTACCAGAGATAATAAACCAGCACCGCTATAAGCCCGCCCAGCGCAGCCATTGCCTCTTCGGCAGGCCAGCCCAGATGCACAGCCAGGTTACGGGTAATCAGACCGACAACAATGAAAGCCAGCATGGGGATGGCATATAACCGAAAGGCAATGTGTAATACGGCGCTGTCCGGTACTTCCAGCACGACCCTGTCACCGGTTTTTGCGCCGATTTGGTTAGGCACCCGCAGTTCAATTACACGCTCAACCCATGAACCCATTGTGGCACATGAAGTTTTACCGGCGCAATCGCCACAGGCGCTGGCACGACGGCCACTGACAACAGCCTCATGCCCTTCCACTGCGATCACTGTGACCTGTTGCTCCATGCGTACTCCTGTGTTTTTGATGTCTGATGCATCGGATATCAAGACGAATCGACTTTAAAAGCCGCAGCTTACACTAGCATGTATGATTCATGAATCGTTATCATGTTCGATTCGATGCAGCGCATAAACAAGCGGGAGTATCACGCCGGATGCCTATTGGGAGGATTTATCCATGCCGATCAACTGAAACAGTTCCAGCCTGGATGACGGGTTTTTCATAAACGCGCCGGTTAGTTTGGAGGTGGTCGTCCATGAATTGGCTTTATGGATGCCCCGGTGACACATGCAGAAATGCTGACACTGGATAATGACGGCGACACCTTTCGGGTCGAGCACTTCGTCAATGGCATTGGCAATCTGCATGGTCAGTTTTTCCTGTACCTGCAGGCGTTTGGCATAACCTTCGACCACGCGTGCCAGTTTGGACAGGCCAACAACACGATCTCGCGGGATGTAAGCGACATGCGCCTTGCCGACAAACGGCACCATATGATGTTCACAATGACTGTGCACATCGATATCGGAGACCAGCACCACCTCATCATAACCGCAAACCTCTTCAAAGGTTTTCAGCAGATGCTCGCGCGGATCCTGGCGGTAACCGGAGAAATGTTCGTGCATGGCAGCAAGTACCCGTGCAGGGGTTTCCTGCAGGCCTTCCCTGTTCACGTCTTCGCCGATATATTCCAGCAGGCCACGCACATGCGCCATGCCCCGGATATTTTCCGCATTGTTCTGGTCAAATTCTTCAGTCACCACTCACTTCCTTTTCCTGTGATGCGGTGCACCATAGCGCAAATTTTATCAAGGCAACACCCTCTTGGCGTGTTGGTATATATGGAGAAGCAATGATCACTATCGACCTGTTACGTCACGGTGCGCTTGAAGGTGGCATCAAATACCGGGGCAAGGTTGATGATCCTCTCACTTCCGGGGGTCGGTTAGCCATGGATCAGGTCTGGCAACAGCTGTGCGCGGATGTGGATGATATTATCACCTCACCATTAAGTCGCTGCGCTACGCCAGCCGGAACATGGTCAGCGCAATCAGGTATAGGTTGTATGATTGAACCACGCCTGGCCGAAATAGATTATGGCGTATGGGAAGGCAAAACCATGGCGACGATCCAGCGGGAATATCCCGGTATGCTGGAACGCTGGCGTGCCGACCCGACCGGCATGCGTCCACCCGGCGGTGAATCACCGGAAGAATTGCGGGCCCGATTGGCAGACTGGTGGAATGAGGCTCGTGTGCAATTTGAAGGGAAACATATTCTGGTTGTCGCCCACTCCGGCAGCCTGCGCATGCTCATCGCCTTGTTGTTAAATCAGCCGATTGCATACACCCGAAGCATTGATATGCCATACGCCTGTCTGCACCGGCTTATTTATCAGGATGGCAATACCCGGTTGGTTGGTGTGAATAACCCCGGAAATTTATGAATAAATACATTCTGGACTGATTCAGAACATCTCTAATTCTGAGTGACCGGTTTGCCGAACAGGCGTTGCATCAGGTGTTTGATGTCCAGTGCAATGCCGAGTGCGGCGGGGACTGAGAATAGCGTGATAACAGTGGAGAACATCAATCCCCACGATAATGCCAGCGCCATCGGGGCGACAAAGGGATCGAATCCACCCCAGCCGTAGGCGGTTGGTAACAGGCCGACAACGGTAGTAATCGCAGTCAGTAATACGGCTCTGAGACGGCGTTTGCCGCTTTGCAGGATGGCATCACGCCATGGCACCCCTTCGCTGATTAAACGCTGGATGAACACGGCCATAACCAGAGAGGCATTGACCACGACGCCGGTCAGCGCAACAAAACCCATCATGGCCATAAACGAAATCGGTGCGCCGTGCAGGAAAAACCCGACAATGATGCCGATGACACCGAACGGAATGGCCAGCATCACCAGAATAGGGTAGCCGATACGATTGAACTGCACGGCCAGAATGGCAAAAATGCCCAGCAGGGCAAATATAAAGCTGAAGATCAGCCCGCGCACCGATTCCTGTGTTTTTTCTTCTTCGCCACCCAGGTGTACGCGCACATGAGCAGCATTTCCCAACCATTCGCTACGGCGCTGCTCGACCAGTGTATTGAGTTGTTTGGAGTTCATATCCGTCTGATTGACTTCAGCCGATACCTTGATCACCCGTCGCCCGTCCTTATGGCGGATGCTGCTGGTGCCGGCTCTGTTTTCCAGTTTGGCAATGCGGAATAATGGCACCAGCCCGCCACGCTTATTGGGTATTTCCAGATTCATCAGGGTATGAATATCACGCTGCGCCTCTTCAGGATACCGGATGGTGACATCTATTTCTTCCTTGCCGCGCTTGATCGTCGATACGCGCAGCCCGTCAAAGGCGGCGCGTATCTGGGTGCTGACGGTGGCCAGATCGACGCCGGCATAAGCCGCCAGCGTACGATCCATGACAATGCGAATTTCAGGGTCGCCCGGCTCCAGGTCGCTTTCGATGGCGTACACGCCTTTGATGCCGGAGAGCATGCTCATCAGTCGTTTGGCCACAGCGGTCATGCTGGCCTCATCGCCGCCGGTGAGCTCCACCTGCAGGGCGCGACCGACCGGGGGGCCTGACTTCTGCATGGCAAAGCTGATCTTCAGATCGGGAAACAGCGGCGGAATCTCTTTTTCCAGCTGATTCATCACCGTATAAGCTTTGACCGTGCGTTTTGTGAACGGAATCAGAATCACGCGCTCAAAACCGAAGCGGTCACCGATCTGTTTCAGGGATTCACGCTGATCGGCGCTGTTTTCACCGGCAATCATGGTAGTTGTTTCCAGCAAGGCCGGGTCAATGCGTTTGCGCACTTCGATATCCAGCTTTTTCAATTGATCCCGCATTGCTTCCAGCGTGGTGCCGGTAGGCATGTTCACGCGCAAATAAAATGTTGATTCCGCACCGGTCGGGAACAGCTGGAATTTCATGGTGGAGGCCAGCATCACGGTGGCCAGCAAACCACAGATGGTCAGCAGAATGGTTAAATACCTCAGCTTGACAGCCTTGTGCAAAAACCATGCATAAACATTGGTTATCCAGATGAACAGGATACGCTCTTTGGGGTGTTTGTTGGCATTGGCCAGATCGCGAATGTGGTTGGGCAGGATGAAAATCGCCTCAAACCATGAGAAACCGAGTAGTACGATCACCACCACCGGGATGGAGTATACAAACTTGCCGATAATGCCATCCATATACATCAACGGTAAAAAGGCGACGATGGTGGTCAATACGGTAGCGGTGACCGGGCCGATCAATTCATACGTGCCCTCAATGGCAGCCTGTTCGGGGGATAGCCCGCGTTCCATATGCCAGGTGGCATTTTCACCGATAATGATGGCGTCATCGACCATCAGCCCGAGCACCATAATAAAACCGAACATGACCAGCAGATTCAAGGTGATGCCGGCGGCATACAGCACTGCAATACCTGAGAAAAAAATGATTGGTAATCCCCAGGCCGTGGTCAGTGCAACAGCGGGGCGCAGAAACAGCAGCAGCAGCGCCAGCACCAGGACTAATCCGATGGCTCCGTTATTGGTCAGCACGCCCAGGCGCAAGCGGGTGATGGTGGATAAATCATTATAGATGCTGACATGCACGTTTTCACCATAGGTGGCGGGGATCGTTTCCAGATAGGCGCGTACCGCATCGACCAGCTGGATAATGTCGGCATCCCCTTTTTTGGCCACGATCATATTGATGGCCGGATCACCCCGCGCACCGACATAGCGGTATGCACGCGTCAGTGTCTGCTGCACATCAGCCACATCTTTCAGATGCAGCGCCTGTCCATGCTCATTAGCACGCAGTACCAGATTGCCGGCATCTGCTGCCGATACGAATTCGCCTGTAATACGGATAATTCGCTGACCGTCGAGCGCTTTCAGGCGGCCACCCGGAGCATTGATATTCCACCCCTTGACCAGCGTCACAATGTCGTTGATTGAGACCCGGTGCCGGCGCATTTTTTTCGGATCGGGCACGATGCGAATCTCTTCCTTGCGGTCACCCTGCACAAACACATTGGCCACGCCGTCAATGGCGCGCACATCATCTTCGATCTGGGTGCTCAGGTGTTTGAGTTCCAGCGGTTTAAAATCACCGAAAATAGAGAAGGTGAGCACGGGTGCCTGTTCGGATTTCACTTCGGTAATAACGGGGTCGGCGGGCAAATCCACTGGCAGGTCGGCGCGATTGATGGCCTGCTGGATATCGGATACCAGACGCGAGCGATCCTTGAAATTCGGATCCACTTCAATGGTTAATTGCATCTTGCCGGAAAAGGCGGTGGAGCGAATCGTATTGATGCCGTCAATGCCCTTCATCTCCTGCTCAATCGGCGTGACCATTAAACGTTCCACTTCTCGCGGCGCAGCGCCCGGATAGATGCCTGTAACGGCAATGACATCGAAATTAATGCTGGGAAAGGCTTCACGCTGCATGTTAAAGCCGGCATAAACACCACCGACGAGCAGGATGATGGAGATCAGGTTGACCAGAACTCCACGTTTAACAAAAAAAGCGATGATGTTTTTCATGGCTTTTCAGGGTTCAGCGGTGTTCTTTTCGGTGTAGAAGTCGGAGTCAGGTCGGGATCGTATAGCCCAAGGTCATAGAGCAGTCGACCTTGCGCCCATGCCAATTGTGTTTCAGCCAGTTCAATGGTCAGCTGCTGTAATTGTGCATTCAGAGCAGCGTTGCGAAGCTCCCCTTCAAATTGAACCAGTGTGGCGGTGTCGGAGCGACCTTGACGATAGCGTTTCATTTCAGCATTGAATTTTCGTTGTTCAGCTTTGACCTGGTTTTTGGCTACGATGAGTGTCGGTTTGCCCGCTATAATGGCGGTCCGGGCAGCTGAAATGTCATCCCTGATCTGCTCGAGAACACGCAACCGGTCTGCCTGAATGCGTTGGCGCTGAAGCTCGGCTTTGCGAATGGCTGCATGTGCTGTATTGCGCCCCAGCGTATCGGTGAGTTCCAGCGATAACGATGCAAAATGATCGTGAGCCGACAAGCCTCCGGCAGCTGCTGGCAATGGCGTTTTACCCAGCGCTCGTGATCCCAGTGAGGCCACGACATCAAGTTGCATTTGATCGGCATCGCGGGCAATAGCCAGCTGGGCATTGGCAGCTCGCATTTGTGCATCCAGCACCTGCAATTCCGGCCGCAGTTTTTCTGCCTGATGAACAGCTTCTTTTAAATTGCTGTCGTTTAACGCATAGCCATACTGTTTATCTCGCTGTACGGTAATCTTGTCGCTTCCCCGATGCAGCATCAGCCGGTTCAGCGTGTTCTGATTGTTCAAACGTTTGCTGATAGCCCGTTGCAGATCAGTCTTGCGTGCGGCCAGCAGTGCAGTGGCCTGCAAACGATCTGCTTTTTCGATCAGGCCGAACTGTTCACGGTAGCGTTGGTAGGCGAGCAGTTTTTGCGCTCGTTCGACAGCCTGTTCGGCGATATCGATATTGATATCGTCAGAGGCAAGCTGGTAGTAAGCATTGATGACGCGTAACGTTAAATTATGAGCAATTACATGCTGCTGTTTTTCCGCCTGCTCCAGTGCGGCCTGAGCGCTTATCAAAGCCTGGTTATAATCAGGCCGATTAGCCCCCTTGAGCAGAGGGTGGCGATAATTGATGTTGATCTGATTGCGATAGGATGGATTAAACAGAGCAAGCTGTGCAGCAAACGGAGAATTAAAACCCTGACTGGTTCGGGTATAGTTGAAATCGGCACCTATCGTACCACCACTGGACAACGGTTTGGCAATCGTTCCGCTTATGTGACCCAGTCGGTTTTCTGAAGGCTGGAAATTACTGACAGTCGGGATCTTCTCATCGCTGGCACCGAGGCTGGCCGTTACAACAGGGTCAAGTATACCTTTCACCTGCATTGTTCCTGTAGCTGCTATTGCGCTGTCAATTCGGCTGATATTCAAATCGGGGTGGTGAGTCAGAACGGTTTCAATGACCTGTTTTAAACTCATCTCCTCCGCTGTAGCAGGCATGACCAATGCTGCAAGGCAAATCAGGGAAAGGACGATGTTGCGATACAGATGAATCATGAAACCCCTCTTTAAATAAAACAAACAACGTGACGAAATGATTCATAAATAGATTGATAATGTCAACTATTGATAAAATCAACTATATTGGGCAGTGTCCACCTTATGGAAACCGAAGTTCAACAGCAAAGCAACGATGGCCTTGGTGCAATTATGCCGCTTATTGGCTGTATGACCAGCCATGTTCGCTCACATGTGAGCCGTATTTGCAAAGATGCCGGTTATAACCTCACCCCCGAAGAGGCAGATACGCTGATGATCATCCGTCATTGCAATGGACTACCGCAATCACAGTTGGCCAGTATTCTGGGTAAGGATAAGGCTGCTGTCACACGGTTGATGAATTCACTCGTCAAAAGTGGTTTGGTTGGTCGCATTCAGGATCAGCAGGATCGCCGCATTATTCGTGCTCAAATTACTGAAGAGGGTAAGCAGGCCTTTGTACAGGTATGGCCGGAGCTCATGAAGCTGAGTAATCAGGCTTTGGATGGCATCTCTTCTGAGGACTTAATATCCATGCGGCAAACGCTTGTTGCCATAAACACGAATTTGGGAGCATTAAGAAAAGGAGCATGCCAGGAGCAGGTTGAGCGATCACCTGTTCCTTAGCCTTCGTATAGTCCAAACAAGAGGCTCACCTCCTTCCTGCCAATCATTGATATTCAACGGCCCGTTATTAATATGAAATAAACAACGTTGAGAGGGAGGGTTTGTGTCAGGCGCGTTCCATGAATTCGCCGGTTTCAGTGTTGACTTTAACCTTCGTGCCGGACTCCAGGTATGGTGGAACCATAATGGATGCACCGGTTTCCAGTTTGCCGGGCTTGTAGGAGCCGGTTGCAGTTTGCCCTTTGATGGAGGCATCGCATTCCACTACTTCGAGGACTACCGTTTGCGGCAGTTTGACATTGAGTGGGCGCTCTTCATGAAATTCAACAGTGACCATGGCTTCCGGCAGCATGTAGGGCAGCGCATCCTCCAGCATATCAGCGCCCAGTGTAATCTGGTCATAGGTTTCCATATCCATGAAATGATAATCATCGCCATCGGCATAGAGGTATTGCATGTCGCGTTGGGATAATACAACGCGCTCCACCTTTTCGGTAGAATTGAAACGTTTATTGGTTTTGGTACCGGTTTCGATATTACGCATTTCCAGTTGCATGCACGCCACACCCTTGCCCGGTGTAACATGCTGGGTTTTCATCACGCGCCACAGACCGTTATTCCATTCCAGAATATTTCCAACGCGAACCGATACGACATTGATAACCATGATAAAACCTCTGATTCAGACTTATTATTAAGGAAACGCTGATTAACTCAGTGCTTCCGTGCAAGCGATGGCAAAACCACGCTTTTGCATTTGCGGACTGATTTTTGTCAGGATGACAATAAATCAGTATCTCCTTAAACAGCACAAAGAAAAAAAGAATCTTTCTTCGGTGCTTACAAAATCAAGCGCTTGCGTGATTTTGGCGGCCCGCCCAAGAGCCGTACAGATGCTCCACGTTTTTGCAGCATCCTTGTAAAAGGATCGCGAACATAGCCATTTGGTGTTATTCGGGCAAGAATTGGCGCATGCAGTTCAACTCATTATTTCTTTATGTCCACCGGTAACCAAATGCCAACCCTTCAGGAAACCATGGATGCTTTCATCCGACAGGTACTATCAGAAGAAACTGTTAAAGTACCGTCGCCGCAACATGTTGAGCAGTGCATGGAAGCATTGACTCAGTATCTGTTGCACTTCTCCGATCTGTTTCAGGATCAGGACATGTTTGACGGGGATGGTTATGCCGACTGGGAGGATAACCTGGAGTCGCATATGGCGGAGTTGCTTCAGGGGGATGTTGAACCAACCGGTGATATGGGGATGTTGCCGCTTAAGTCACTTGACCCGGAACATCTGCGTGATTTTGTGGGCTGGTATTTGCTGCGGGAAACAGGCGATGCTGAACTGATTCAAACCTACGCAAAAACCCTGAAATCATGGGTTGAATTTATTCATGGACATGGCTGGTGGAAACAAAACGAATATCTCGGTTTTGCTGAAATTCTGGATCATGTCGTTCCTGCGGCAATACGTGTGGCGCGGCTATCGCAGGTATTGTTCCACTTTGTGCGCTCCGGAACCGGGGTATCTCCGCGAATGAGAGGCAAGCGCTTTTCGCGATTTGTTGAAGGTCATGGCCGGGTATCGGAAATTACCTGCGGTTGCCTGCATCTCAACTTTGAAAACCAGGGTGAAAATGTGGGCCCAATCGCATTGCCGCAAGTCATTATCGACCTGATAGAAACAGGTGATGTGTTCGATGTTGAGCTGGGGCTCAGGGGCGACAGCTGGGTACTTGTAGACATCGGCCCTGTTTACCCGCGCTGTGTTTATGTGGAAGTAGAAGAATATCAGGGGCTGAAAAAGATTTCCTGAACCAAGCCTGAAGTACCGGCTTTGTATTGGCAGTTTGCGTGTAAGAATGCTGCGACTGGAGATGACTGCATGAAGCTGAATTGCATCGTCAGGGTCGTGGTGATTAATGGCGAATTGGCGGAATGATTTCTAACAGATTATATCTCCCCTTTCTCGATCGTGCACAGCGGTTATAGTTCTGCCACACGCGATGACAAACAATTGCGAACAGGGAGGCCTGTATGTTTCACGGCACGATGACTGCACTGGTTACACCATTTTCAAACGGTAAGATTGATGAAGACGCCTTCCGTATCCATCTGGAACGGCAGGTTGAAGCAGGCGTGAATGGTGTGGTGCCTGCCGGAACAACAGGTGAGGCTGCTACGCTATCCTTTGATGAACACAAACAGGTGATTCGCATTGCAGTTGAGCAGGTAGCCGGGCGCGTGCCGGTGATTGCCGGGACGGGCAGCAATAATACCGCCGAGTCCATCGAGCTGACGGCTGCAGCCAAGGTTCTCGGCGCCGATGGGGCACTGCTGATTTCTCCTTATTATAACAAGCCGACCCAGGAAGGGATCTATCAACATTACAAGGCGATCGCGGATGCCGTGCATATACCGCAGGTGGTATACAATGTGCCAGGTCGTACCAACTCAAATCTCTTGCCCGAAACGGTGGGACGGTTGTCGCATGTGTCCAACATCATTGGTATCAAGGATGCCACAGCCAATATGGAACAGTTGTTACATACCATGGCAGCCTGTGAAGGACGTATAGAGTTTTATTCGGGTGATGACGCCAGTGTGATGCCATTCATGGCGCTCGGTGGTAGCGGGGTAATTTCCGTAGTATCCAATATTGTGCCGAGATCGGAAGAGC
>JAUZQH010000147.1 GCA_030951065.1 Mariprofundus sp.
AGAACGAGCAAGGGGACCATGACAGTGCGGGACCAGTATGAAACTTTGCTCAGATGAAACGGAAACCAGCGCGGCAACAGCATAATTTCCACTGGCAAATATGGCACAGCCTGCCATGGAATCTGGCCGAATTGCGCCAGCATGATACGGGTGAACACATTACACCGTGTTGCTCCGCCCTGGTCCAGAATAGCTTGCCTCGCTTTTTGCATGTGTGGGGCATCAGGGCTGTCGCCAGCCAGTTTCAGGGCATAATATGATTTCACCGAACAACTCAGATCAATATTGCCATCAAAATAGAGCGGCCAGCCACCACTTTTCAACTGCCGTTCCCTGATGTAGGTTGCTATTTTTACCTGCAAGGTATCATCGATTTCATCCATGTGGTGCATCATCAGAATGTATTCAGCCGAGATGGTACAATCAGCTTCCAGGTGAAAGGACCAGTAGCCCTCTTTATGCTGAATATTTAACAAGGCATCCGTTGCTGTTTCAATGGCCTTATTTAATGCGGTTCCGGCACCAGGTTTTGAAGCAATACCCCGCCTGTCCGTCTTACCAGTACCTGTGTACGGTGAGGTTCCGGCTTGTTCATCATCATAACGAAACTGTGGCTTATTTTGCATGACACCACACGATAACATTCCTTTGCATGCGCTTTCTCATCCTTGTTTGTTCCGGTCAATGACTGTCTGCTTTCTACGGTAAACAATAGTATAGTCTAACAGTAAATGAAATTATTACCCATATTTCGAATCGCAGTGTTAGGTTCTGACAGTGGTGTTCTCTTATAGTTCTGTAATGACATGCAGGCAATCGTAAGAGCAAGTCGTATGTTTGCGACAACAAGTTTGCGAGTCGCTGCCAGCCTTAACCGTTTGCGTGGCATGTTCTGAGGAGGTTTGTATTTAGATGAGTATTCCTTTACAGCAGAAATTTCATGTAGGCCGTTATATCTTTCAGCAGAAGATACGGGGAAACAGGCGCTATCCGCTGGTGTTGATGCTCGAGCCGTTGTTTCGCTGTAATCTTGCTTGCTCCGGCTGTGGAAAAATCGACTACCCTGACGAGATACTCAATAAGCGCCTTGGCGTGGAGGAAAGTCTGGCGGCAGTAGATGAATGTGGTGCACCGATTGTTTCCATTGCCGGTGGCGAACCGCTGATCCACAAGGAGATGCCACAGATTGTCGAGGGCATTGTGGCGCGTAAAAAATATGTGTACCTGTGCACCAATGCACTGCTGTTGAAAAAGAAAATGGCCGAATATCGACCGACGCCATATTTGACATTTTCGATTCATCTGGATGGTTTGCGTGCCCGCCATGATGCATCTGTCTGTCAGGACGGCGTATTTGATCAGGCAGTTGGTGCCATCAGCGCAGCTATTGCAAAAGGTTTTCGTGTCACTGTGAATTGCACCTTCTTTCAAGGCGAATCAGCAGAAGAGGCTGCGGACTTTTTTGATGCTGTCATGGCGCTGGGCGTGGAAGGTATAACTGTTTCGCCCGGTTTCAGTTACGAGCATGCGCCGGCGCAGGATGTGTTTTTGCAGCGCACGGCGACCAAACAATTATTCAGGGATATTTTCAAATTGCAAAAACAGCGAAAGAAACAGGGTATCCACTGGGCGTTTAACCAGTCCAGTATGTTTCTGGATTTTCTGGCCGGCAATCAGAGCTATCAATGCACAGCATGGGGTAATCCGACACGCAATGTATTTGGCTGGCAGAAACCCTGTTATCTGCTGGTCGATGAAGGCTATGCGGACAGTTTCCAGTCACTGATGGATGATACTGACTGGGGTCATTATGGTACCGGCCGCAATCCCAAATGTGCGAATTGCATGGCGCATTGCGGTTATGAGCCGACTGCAGTGTGTGATACCACTGAACATCCCCTTAAGGCACTTGGTGTGGCGCTGTTCGGGCCGCGTACGGATGGTCCGATGGCAGCGGAGCTGCCTGTGTTGTATCAGGAGAAACGTACGATCCCTATTCGGGTTAACCGGGTTGAAACTGACTAGGGCCCTGATGATAAGTAACTGTATTGCGCGATATTTTGCTATGAAACTCGGACCTGCATGTACCGCTCTCCTGTTGATTTTTGTCCAGGGAAGTCCGATGGCAGGAATGGCTGCTGAAGTTTCCGGGGACGCGGCAGTCAATGTGGTGGCGCATTTTCAATCTGAATTGTTATCCATGATGAGGGATGCAGATGGCTTGAGACTCAAGGGTCGTTTCGAGAAGCTTGAGCCGGAGGTAAAGCAGAGCCATGATCTTCCCGATATTGCACGTCTGACCATTGGCAGATACTGGCGATCACTGGATAAACAGCAGCAGGGGCGTTTCATAGATACATTTACACGGCTTGTGGTTGCGACCTATGCTCATCAGTTTGACAGCTATAACGGTGAGACGTTTAAAAGAAAATCTGCACGATCACTGAAGCGCGGACGTTTCCTCGTTCGAACTGAACTTGTTAAATCCAATGGGAAGTCTGTACATCTGGATTATGTGTTGCACTTTCGCAAGGGGCGCTGGTCCATCATTAATATTATTGCCGACGGCGTTAGCGATCTGGCACTGAAACGTGTGGAATATTCACATGTGTTGGCCAGGGACGGATTCAATGTGCTGATATCCATGCTGGAAAGAAAAATCGCGCAATATCAGTGATGCCTGGCATACAGATGCCTTTAGATTTTTCAGAGTACTGCGGTGAGCCCCAACTATTGCTATGAAAAGCTTCCATGATATTGTTCGCCCCCGTCGCCCGAAGGCGATGGGCTCATAACGACTGGAAGGGTGGCAGAGCGGCTGAATGCACCGGTCTTGAAAACCGGCGAAGGTAACACTTCCGTGGGTTCAAATCCCACCCCTTCCGCCAGTTATAGCAATGTAACAAATGTGCGGTACGGAGAGATGGCTGAGCGGCTGAAAGCGCGCCCCTGCTAAGGGTGTATAGGCTAAAACCTATCGAGGGTTCGAATCCCTCTCTCTCCGCCAGTGTTTGAAATGGCTTTGCATGTTCCGCTTGCGATGGTGCAACTGGAAATGCCAAAGAGAGAGGTATGAGAACCCTCGCCGGGTTCGGCAAATTTACAGGATTGTAAATTTGAACGTCGCTTTAGCGACGGCCCGCAAGGGCGAAGGGCAGGATGCCTGGAGTAATCCCTCTCTCTCCGCCAGTGTTTGAAATGGCTTTGCATGTTCCGTTTGCGATGGTGCAACTGGAAACGCCAAAGAGAGAGGTGTGAGAACCCTTGATATAGTGATGGGCCTGAAGGGATGGAGGGCATGGAAGCCCGGAATAATCCCTCTCGGTCAATTGTTGAACATCGTTTGTTGGAGGTCCCGGAGATGTGGGCGGTAGTTCCGAATCATCTCTCCGGGCCATCCCTCAGATAAACAGGAGACAGCTTGAAGCAACTTGCACTGATCGCCATTGCCCTGTTGATGTTGTCGGCCTGTGAACAAAAGCAGCCCGATAAGATTCAGTGGCAGTTGCCGCTGCAGGCTCCTGATGATC
>JAUZQH010000148.1 GCA_030951065.1 Mariprofundus sp.
GATAAGAAGCTGATGCCTGCTGATCTGGCGCCACCCGGCAGAGGAAAAGAAAGCCCTGACATGAAAACAGATAAAAAAACCGGCAAGACCGAAAAGCAGGGCGATAAAAAATATTTCAATGTTCAGAAGATTCAGCAACAGCCTCTGAGTCCGCCTGCAAAAAAAGCTGCTACCAGCAGCAAAACAGTGTCACCAATCCAATGAAGCAGTTAGCCAGACTTGGCAGTGATCTCGTGGATTCGGAGCGGGCACTGTATTTTTCTCTGCAGGTATTACGTTCGGGGCCTCTATTGCCACTGAAACCGATGTCTGATGCTGCAAACCCTGTGGCGGTTAGTGATGAAGGGGAATGGCCATGGCAACAACTGGATGATTGCCGGCGCCTGTTTGGTACTGAGGTGCAACCGGTGCTGGCCCCTAGAGAAGCGATCCTAACTGCACTCAATCAGGTCTTTGATATGGCCAGCGCATCTGCTGAACAGATGCTTGAGGATATGGGTGGCGACGACTTGTCGCGTGAACTGGAAGATATCGGCGATCTGCTCGAATCCGAAGACGATGCGCCGGTGATTCGTTTGGTCAACACATTGATATCGCAGGCGCTCAAGGAACGAGCCAGCGATATCCATATTGAACCGTTTGAAACCCGGGTGCTGGTTCGTTTCCGGATAGATGGCGTTTTGCATACGATTGTACACCCGCCCAAGGGAGTCCAGGCAGCGGTAACCAGTCGCGTCAAAGTGATGGCAGGACTCGATATTGCTGAAAAACGGCACCCGCAGGACGGGCGATTCAGAGTCAGGATTGCCGGACGCGAAGTGGATGTTCGTGTATCTCTGTTGCCGACAGCACACGGCGAACGTGTGGTAATGCGGTTACTGGACAGGGGTTCTGCCATGCTGGCCTTGCCTGAACTGGGTATGAGTACGCCGCAGTTGCAGTTGATGAAAGAGGTGATTACAGCGCCGCACGGTATAGTGCTGGTGACCGGCCCGACCGGCTCCGGTAAAAGTACGACCCTGTATGCCGCCCTGATGGAGGTGGATCGCAAGAATCGCAATGTGATGACCATTGAAGATCCAATTGAATATCAGATCGAGGGCGTTGGCCAGATGCAGGTGCAACCGAAAATCGGCGTCACCTTCGCGGCCGGTTTGCGTTCCATCCTGCGTCAGGATCCTGATATTGTAATGATCGGCGAAATTCGTGACCTGGAGACTGCCGAGATTGCGATTCAGGCTTCGCTGACCGGCCATCTTGTGTTTGCGACCCTGCATACCAATGATGCATTATCCGCCATTTTACGATTGCAGGACATGGGGCTGGAGCCTTATCTGGTCGCTTCATCATTGAATATGGTGCAGGCGCAGCGCCTGGTACGTCGCCTTTGCAAACATTGTCGCCAGCAGCGTCCGGTGACACCGGAAGACTGGATCATGCTTGAAACAGGGCCACAGGACTATCCTGGCGTGACACATATTTATGATGCCAAAGGCTGTGATCTGTGCATGGGGACCGGATATGCCGGACGGGTGGCAATTTATGAAATGGCCCGTGTCTCCGATAGCATGCGTAATGCCATTCATGAGGGTAAGGGCCTGCCTACCATGCGGCGAATCGCTAAAGAAGAGCATATGATTACCTTGCGCCAGGATGTGGCGCGCCATGTGGCTGCCGGTGTTACCAGCATCGAGGAAGTACTGCGCGTGACCATGGAAGATGTGGTTGCCACTGACCCGTGAGTATCTTTTCCTATGAGGCACTGGACGGACGCGGGCGGCGACAGAAAGGCGAAATCGAAGCTGAATCGGAGCGAGGTGCACGGCAAAAACTAAAATCCCGCCAACTGGTGGTACGCAAACTCGCTGCTATTGAAAAACAGCATCAGGGCAGGGGTAGTGTGAGCCAGACTCGCCTGAACGCATCCGAGACCGTGCTCTTTCTGCAACAATTATCGACATTGACCGAAGCGGGCATGCCGTTGATTGATGCATTGGGCTCGATTGCCAATGGCATGAGTAAACAGGCATCACGCCGGGCCGTGTTTACTATTCGCAAAAAGGTGTTGGAAGGCGGTTCGCTGGCCGAAGCATTGCGGACTCAGCATTTCGATGAAGTAATCTGCAATATGATTGCAGCTGGCGAGGAAACCGGTCAACTGGAAGCCGTTGCATCACGGTTGGCGCAGCTGCTGGAGCATCGTCAGAAACTGAATCAGGATTTGCTGTCGGCTACATTGTATCCGGCTATTATTCTCGCGTTCGGTGTGCTGGTGATGTTATTTCTGATGACCGTTGTGGTGCCAAAAATGGTGGCGGTATTCGAACGCGCCGGAGGTGATTTACCTGCCCTGACCAAGGTGGTGATTACGTTGTCCGACTTTTTGCGAGAACATGGGGGCTGGCTGGTGGTTCTGATTGCCGGCTTATTGCTGGCTTATAAACTGCTGATGCGTAATGAGTCGATACACCAGCGCAGGGATCTCTTTCTGTTGCGGCTGCCCGGTATTTCAACCCTGTTGGTGACAATAGAAACAGCCCGGTTTTCCCGTACACTGGGAATGCTTCTGGCCGGTGGTGTGCCGGCTCTGTCGGCCAAGTTGATTGCCAATCAGAGTTGGTCGTTGTTGCCGTTGAAGGCTATTGGCGAGCAGGCCAGAGAAAGTCTGCGAGAAGGCGAATCGTTAGCCACGGCTTTGAAAAGTGGTGGTTATATCCCCTCTATGGCTATCCAGTTACTGGCTGTCGGCGAGCAGAGTGGACAATTGGACGCCATGCTGTTGCGCATCGCCGATCACTATGAAAAAGAGGTGTCGCGCAATCTGGGTCGGATGTTGACCATTGCCGAACCGTTGCTGGTGATGTTTATGGCGGTGGGTGTGGGCGCGCTGGCCATGGCAATACTGCTTCCCATTGCCGAGATGAACCAGCTGGTGAAATGAAGTATATCGGCTATATCCTGCTGGTATTACTGGTGTACCTGCCTGTCTGTCACGCAGACCCGGCAACGGCTTATCGCTATGCCGTGAATATGGCGGCCCAAGGCGATGATCAGGCTGCCGTAGCATCACTGGGAGCGCTGGTTGAAACAATGCCGATGCAAACCGTTTGGCGACAGCGATTATTGGCTGCACAGCAATTGATCCGCATGCGTATGTCGCATCAAATATTATTCCCCGCTCAGTCCGGACCTAATCAACACATGGCGCTGGCTGCTGCCTATGCGGCGATGCACCCGTTATTACAGGATACAAAACGATGGCCTGCAACGATGCTTGCCGTGATTGTGCCGGGGGCCGGGCATGCATGGCAGGGGCGCTGGCATGATGCGGGCATAGCGGCACTGATGGTTTGGCCGATGCTGATTTTAACGGTATGGGCTGCAAAAAGACGCATGGGGCCGGTCACGGTGTTTTTTGCACTGATCACTGTCTGGTTGTGGTCGGGTACGGTGTTCTCATCCATGTCACTGGCGGAACGGGCCAGTGCGGAAGCCTATATGGCCTGGTGGCAGGGTGTCTGGCAGGCCTCGGGTTTACCAGGCAGACCATGGTCATGATGGTAATGCTGCGTACCTTTCCCAAGCTCTATGGATTGTTGGCAACAGCCAGTTTCGGTTTTGCCATGCTGTGGCAGGCAATATTGCCGCCATTGTCCGGGCCGGAGGCTATGTTTATGCAATTTTACCGCCATGTGATCGGGCAGATGGATGGACGATCGTGTCCTTCCTATCCGGTCTGTTCGCTATATGCTACGCAGGCGGTGAATCGGCATGGCCTGCTGTTTGGTTCGTGGCTGGCTATGGATCGTATCATTCATGAGCATGATGATTTGCAAAACGGCTTATGGTTGGTAATAGACGGTGAAAAACGCTTATATGACCCACTGGTGCGCAATGATTTCTGGATGAGAGAGAAGTAAAACGGTCCAGTCAGTGCGTTATCCGGTATACTTACAAGACATTCCTGCATAGGCGGGTATCAAAAACCTGAAGCGGACAGTAGTGAGGTAGAGTAATATCATGGGCCAGTCATCTGCTGTTCATTTTTTACTTTGCGAAGCTTTGTGGTTCAGGGGTTAAATGATTTGATGAAAATGAGAGGAAGCATCATGCAAAAGAACGGAACAACATTAAGCCGCGGCCAAGACGAAAAAGGATTTACTTTGCTGGAGATTATGGTGGTACTGGTCATTATCGGCGTACTGGCGGCACTGGTGGCACCACGTTTTCTTGAACGTGCCGACGAAGCCAAAGTGGATGCCTGCAAGGTACAGATGAAAAATATTGCTCAGGCATTAAAACTGTATCGTCTGCAGCATGGGAAATATCCTGCTTCCGGCAATTTGCAGGTGCTGGCAACGGCAGGCAAGGATGGTAAACGTTATATGGACTCGCTGCCAAAAGACCCGTGGGGCAACGATTTCGTATATCTGTCGCCGGGCGTGCATGGCGATTTCGATATTCTTTCCTATGGTGCGGACGGCCAGGCCGGAGGCAGCGGCTTCGATGCTGATATTGGCAATTGGCAGTAAGAAATTGCTGACACGGGCCTGATCATACTTGCTGATATGAGTTTGGTGGTATGAAGAGGGTATCCGGGAAAGCTGATGCCGGCTTTACATTACTGGAGCTTTTGCTGGTCATTGTGATTATGGCAGTGACTTCGATGATGGTTGCACCTTCGTATTTTTCTGCCGTATCTGTATCGATTGATGATGAGGGGAAAAGACTGGCGCAGGTACTGAGGCTGGCCAGTGAAGAAGCGACGCTGTCAGGTAACACTTTCAGGGTCAGATTTCGTCAGCACAGTTATCAGTTTCAGTCTGCTGACCGGGAAGGCGCATGGCAGACGTTACAGGCTCGACTTTATCAGCCGTATCAGTTGCCGGAAGGGGTTCAGGTTGTTGAGATCAAGCCGGCTGTTCCATTGACAGAAGATATTGGTGGAGAAACAAAGGATGCAGAACCGGTGCTGGCCGATGTATTGTTGCTACCTGAGGGCGTTAGCCAGATTGCCGATATTGTGCTGGCCACCGAGCCGGCTAACGGCCGGCAATTGATTATCCGCTTACGCCCCGGCCCGGGCGGCATCCATGTTGAGAAAGCATCAGATGGTCAGTAACGAATCAGGGTTTACCCTGATCGAGGCGCTGGTGGCGTTGATGATTGCTTCTACTGCACTGGTCGTGTTGATGGGGCGTCTCGGCTCTTCGGCCAATATTCAGCATAGTCTGATGATGCATGAACTGGCGATGGATAGTGCACGCAACAAGCTGGTCGAATTGACTATTGCCTCTGCCAGTCTCGATGAACAGCAAGGTGTGATTGAAGCAGGTGATATCCAGCTTGACTGGCGCAGCTGGAGTGAAAAAACGATGCTGGATGGTTTTATGCGTCAGAATGTCAGCGTCAAAGCGCCGAATGAGCCGAAAGTGACCGTGTTTCTGTACAGGAAGGTTCAATGAAAGGCTATACAGGGGAGCGTGGATTTACGCTGATTGAAGTGTTGATGGCGTTGACCGTGTTCGGCCTGATTGCAGCTCTGTCTTATGCAGCACTTGGAACAGCGGGTAATGGCTTCGAAATCCTCAGTGAAGTGCGGCTGGCTCAGGAAAAATCCGGTTGGGTAGCTAAACAGTTGCGTTCAGATATCCGGTATTTAACGGCTGCACCCCGTAAAAACGGCGTAAAAGCAGCCCGGCAACCGGGTGCCAACCAGCTTGTACCGCTACGAATCCGCAATGATAACCGGGGTGATATCGAGTTTGATCAGCTCTGGCTACTGGTACGGGAGCCCGGACGTCAGTCAATCAGTCAGGTGCATTATTATATCGATGAAGACAACGGTCATTTGATGCGCGAATCGCGTTCGCTGCTTGCGCGTAATCAGGTGGAACCGATGCGCTGGGATTTTGGTAAGGTTGATTCATGGTCTGTGGAAATATGGGATCGTCAGGGCAACTGGCGGCAGGACTGGAACTTCAGTGCTCAGGCATTTATCTGGCCCAAAGCCGTGCGTGTCACCATGAAAGCAAACGGTGGCAATGAAATAACAAAACAGCGACAATGGTGGATGCCGGTGCTGGTTGGCAACGAACTGTGAAACGCAGGAATGATGCAGTACCGGGTTGTCTGCCGGGTCACAGGAAGGAACGCGGTGCGGCACTGATTATTGTGCTGGGGCTGGTGGCACTGATCAGTACATGGGCGGTCAGCGCTGCGTATGAAGATATGCTGTCTTTGCGACGGGCTGAAAACAGTCAGAATGCTGTATGGGCCGAACAGGCCAGCCAGTCTGCCCTGGTATTATCGGCCAGGATTCTCAGAGATGACGGCAAGAAGACCCAAACAGATGATCTGGATGAAAGCTGGGCTCAGGACACGCCGCCCTTCAGTATCGATGATGGCAGTGTATTCGGGCATATCATTGATACGAACCGGTTTATCAATCTCAATGCACTGGTCGATAAAAATGGCAAGGTGGTGGCCGAAGTCGAGAAACAGGTCAAGACGCTGTTCACCATGCTGGATCTGGATACGGGGCTGGTCGATGCGTTGATAGACTGGATGGATGCTGATGACCAGCCGCATGGTACAGGTGGTGCCGAGGATTCTGCTTATTATAACAGAGATTATCATGTCAAAAATGCGCCACTGGACCGCTGGCAGGAATTGCGCCTGATTCGTGGCTTTGATGACAACATCGTCAACCGGCTAGCCGCAGTCGCAGTGGTGCGCGAAGTGCCGGCCAGTGGCTTTTCTGCTATTAATATCAATACAGCTGGAATGAAAGTATTGATGGCGATCATGCCGAAAATGACTGTAGCGGATGCAGAGATATTTATCGCCGGGCGACCGTATACCAGCATTGCGCAGGCATTGCAGGGCAAGTCATGGGCCGCGGGTGTGAAGCAGGCCTACTTGAGCATGACCAGTGATATCTTTATGGTGCGAACAGAGGCGCGCTTCGGGCGCGTGATATTGAGGGAGAAATTTATGTTGCGGCGACAGTCGTCTGGCGGAGGGCAATCTGGAAAAATAATTCTTTTATCCAGTGAACGTGTCGAGCGTGCTATGACGTTGACTAAGGCAGGGAAAGTACAATGATGGATGATATGGAGCCCCGCACATTACGTGTCAGTTTTGATGGTACCGACTGGCTGGCGACAGATGTGGATGGAAATACCTTTACCCTGACTGCCGGGGATGAAGTTGCTCTGCCTGAAATTGCTTTTCCCGAACTCCCCGATACTGCTGTGGTATCGACCGTGTTACTGCCCGTTGAGCATCTGCTGAGCAGGTCATTTTCGCTGCCACTGGCTCAAACCAGATTTATCGATCAGGAAATTCTGGGCCAGGAACTGGAAGAACATTCCAGCGAGCAGGCGGAAGACTGGTGGCTTGCCTGGCAGGGTGGATCTGCCGGAGATGGTGTGGCAGGCATGATGTTCGGCTTGCCGGAAACTGTTCGCAAGCAGATAGATGCGTATGAAGGCTGGCGGCAGGCGAGTTATATTGGTGTGGATATCTGGGTGCGGCTGAATGCATCGCTGGAGGCAAGCCCGAAAGCTAAACAGTTTGAAAATGCTGTTGCCGTACTGGATGCTGATGTTAGCGGTATATGTTTCGGTGTTTGGTCCGGTGGTGATGGAAGTCAAACAGCAGGCGGATTTTGGCATGGTATGCGTCGTTTGAACTGGGGCGCTGCATTGTTGGAACATCAATGCACTGAACTGGCTGAAAATATCCTGCGTTCGCTGCAGGCTATGGGCTGGGAAGGCGATGGTGGTATGGCGGTTGGCCGATTACCGGTGGTATTGCAGAAAGCCTTGAATCTGTCGTCGTGGCAGGGCGAAAGTGCAGAGTTGTCTGAGCTTCCCGGTCGCAATGAAGCTAATCTGGCTGTTGATGCCGCATCGGGGTTGAATTTTCGACATGGTCGATGGCGGGCCGAATCCCCGTTGGGTAATCTCAAGCCATGGCGGCGTACGCTGGCAATGGCGGTTGCTCTAACGGTGATTTGGGCGACAGGTATGATGTGGCAGAATCATCGTCTCAATGTGCAACTCAAGGAAGCACAGCAGCGTATTGTAACGGCATTTCACACGGGCTTGCCGAATGAGGCCGTGATGATTGATGCCATGGCACAGCTACGTAAAGCAGCCGGTGGAAGATCGACCGGGGCAAGCGGTCATGATGCTACAATGTGGTTGCGACAGATTGCCGCTGTGCATCGGGTTTATCAGCAAACACCCTGGAAAATCAGGGAGTTATCATTTCGCGATGGTATAATGACAATGTCAGGGTGGGCTACGGATTTACAGACCATGAACCGGATTCGTGAGGCGTTGCAGAAACAAACGGGGAAAAAGGTCAAACTGCTGGATACCGATCTCAGCGGCAATCGGGTTAAGTTCAGGATGACATGGTCATGAAAGAGAAGCTGATGTTGCAACTTGAGCCGCTTATTCAACGATTTGAACAGGAATGGCTACCACGCTACCAGCAGCTGGACAGTCGGGAGCAGCGCCTGGTGCTGGTTGCTGCCGTGCTATTGCCTGTGATGATTATACTGTTCGGCTTGCTGCTGCCTCTCAAGGAGAGGCACGATGCTTTGCGTGAGAACCTGGTCGCAGTTCAGACTCAGGCGGTAGAGGCAGAGAAAATGGCGCGTTATCTGGTAGAGCATGCGGCAGAGCGAAAGGGTGGCAGCGTTGCTGAAAATATGATGACTACAGTGGAACGTCTTGCCCGACAGACAGGTGTGAGGCGTTTTATGACCCGGATCACGCCACAGGTAACCCCCACTGGAGGGCAGAGGCGGCTGATGATCAGCATGAAAAACGTACCTTATAATGCAACACTCAAATTTATCCATGCACTTGCCGAGCGCAATCTGGGACTGAATAGTTTGAAACTCCAGGCGGCTGGTTCACCTGGCCATGTCCATGTTAGAGCGGTGCTTAGCGGCGACTGATTCGTGTCACATGCTCTGGTTGCCGAGCAATAATCACTGTTATCGTTCAAATACGCCCATGTGAAAAACATTGCCCTGATAGCTTAGAATAACGCCATCCGGAGTGATTTCTTCCAGTCTCAGGCCGTTGCCGATGGGCTGTTTCTCCCTGCGTATATTTCCGTTTACAATAACCATGCGCCTGGCCGGACGGTCATCATAGATATGGCCTTCGATATTGATGGAGGGGAGCGATTGCTGCACAGATACGGGTAACTCACTCAATGAACGGATGTCCGCATTTGCCGGTGCTGCTTGCGATGTATCGGTATCGATATCCGGAAAACGACCCGTGCTTCTGCTGACTGGTGATGTGGGCGTGATTGGCTTGAATATAGGAACCACTTTTGCTTCGGAGCGACTGACAGGCGCATGCCCTAGTGAGCTTTTGGCAGAGATGTCGGGTTGTTCGGGCCTTACTTTATTTTGGATTGGCGGTTTGGCTGTAGTCTTTGTAATGGTATGGCTGCGTTTTTCGATTTCACCGGGCAGTGGCTGGAGAACGCTTGCTGCCGGGGCTGTAATTGGTGCGGATGCGACAGCTTGCACGGATGCTGTCTGTCCGGTTGTGGTTTGTTGGGAGACGACATGATGAGAGGCATCCTGTTTGGCGATGGACCGTTCAGAGCCGGTCTGTTCAGAGATGACCGGTTTGGCGGTCATCTGTGTGGAAACAGCCGGGGAGGATTGTTGATTATCAGGTGTTTGTAGCCGGGCAATGAACCATCCGGCTGTCAGTAACACCAGTAATATCACCAGTGACAGGCGTAAGCGGGGCATTGCTGATACGGGTTGACGGGGGGGTGCCGGTGCCTCAGGCGGAATATTCAAGGCGGCGCGTTGTTGCTCGGATTTTTTCAGTGCATCGAGGATATAGGACATCAGTTTGTGGCCACAGTCTGGAGTCTGGGGCTGTCCAGTCCGATTCGTTCATTGATACGCATCAGTGTCAGTACGCCTGCGATACCATCCGCTGGTATGTCTTCCGATTTCTGAAAACTTTTCAGGCGATCTTCCAGTATGGCATCCATCGTATGACTTTGTCCGGGTGGAATCATGCTGCCTTGAATGTGATCCAGTTGACGGGCCAGCCATTCGACTGCCTTGCCGGAATCGCCTTTTTGCAGGTCTTTTTTATATCCCGGCGGTTTAATCCAGATCAGGGT
>JAUZQH010000149.1 GCA_030951065.1 Mariprofundus sp.
GTAAAGCCTGCTTGAGTATGGGTCGATCAAACGCCGCAGTCACCACGATGATTTTCATATCTCCAGCCAGTTCATGGTCAGCCTGTAATCGGTGCAGGACTTCTATGCCGTCAATACCGGGCATAAACACATCCAGCAGCAAAACATCCGGGCGCCAGGAACCGATCTGAATCAGGCCGGTATATCCATCATGGGCACATTTGATATCTGAAGGAAACGCAGCATCTTCAAGTATGCCTCTAAGCAACGTGCATACATGCGGCTCATCATCAACAATCAGTATGCGTGCCGGATTCTCATCCTCTGCCGGCATCTGCATACCCTGTGTCTGCATAAAGTGTTCTAAAGCCATCTCTGGAATACGCCAGTGACCACCCGGTGTCCGGATTCCCTGAAGGTCTCCGCTGGCAATCCAGCGCTTGACTGTATTCAAACCAACACCAAGCACAGCGGCAGCCTCACCGGTAGTTACATAAGCCATAACATCCCCCTTTTGCCGCAACACTAGATGAACGTTTCGGCCATTAAAAGCATTTTGGATGGTTTGGATAGTTTAGACGTTTTTATGCTTTGAGTTGTTGGCCACGAAGTGTTGATGTGTCAGTACTTCCGCGCTGTTATAGACGGCCTGCCAAGTCAGTATTCATGAATATCCGAACGAAAGATCAACGGGCCTGTTTGGGGCGAAATACCTCGCACTGCTCCGGATCAGCTTCCAGATATGGTCCATCGATCAAGTCAATGCAATAGGGTATAGCAGGGAAAACAGCATTCAGGCAATCATCAATAGCAGACGGTTTACCGGGCAGGTTCACGATCAGCGCACCGCCACGAATACCGGCTGTCTGACGCGATAGAATCGCCGTGGGCACAAACTTGAGCGACTCCTGCCGCATCAGCTCACCGAATCCCGGCATCATTTTCTCGCACACGGCCTCGGTCGCTTCCGGCGTGACATCGCGCACGGCAGGCCCGGTACCGCCGGTGGTAACGATCAGGCAGCAGTCTTCATCGTCGGCCAGTTCTTTCAGTGTGGCTTCGATATCAGCCTGATCATCGGGTATGACACGCGTCACGGCTTCCCACTCCGATGTGAGCACACGCGCAAACCATGCCGCCATGGCAGGCCCGCCGAGATCCTCATACTCACCGCGACTGGCGCGGTCCGATACCGTAATAAATCCGATTTTTGCTTTCATTTATCATCCTTTTTTATCCACAGATGGACACAGATACACACAGATAAAATCGCTTAAAACTGGTCAAACAGCAGCTCTGGCTTCATCCGTGTTCATCTGCGTTGATCCGTGGCTATCAATCCTTTTTCCACAGATGCACACAGGTATACGCAGATAAGTCATTGAGGCCAAGTCAGGCAAAGCTCTTGTTCCATCCGTGTGTATCTGCGTTCATCTGTGGCTATAAATCAGCTTCTGACTGAAAATCCTTGCCCTGCAACAGCTGCACCACCACTTTATCGCCCGCCTGCATGCTTTCACACTCAGCCGGTACGATAATAAAACCCTCGGCCTGCGCCATACTCATCAGTACGCCGCTGCCCTGTGTGCCGGTCGAGCTGGCGATATAAGCATCCCCGTCGCGTTGCAATATCGCACGCACAAAATGTGCCCGTCCGGCCCGATCTTTCAGATCGTGTGCCAACCGTGCTGTGATGGTGCGCCGGAACAGGTTTTTATAACCGCTCATCGCACGCAGTGCCGGGCCGACAAACTGCTCGAAGCAAACCATACTCGATACCGGATTGCCCGGCAGCCCGAACACGGCCGTACCATTTTCAGACGGCCCGCCTTTTGATGTACCAAACGCCAGCGGGTGACCAGGGCGCATGGCTACACGCCAGAAGTGCATGGTGATACCCAGCGCATCGAGTGTTGGCCGTACAAAATCGTGATGTCCGACCGATACACCGCCGCTGGCCAGCAGCACGTCATATTCCAGCCCTTGCGCCAGCCTGGCCTTCAGTTCGATCGGATTGTCGTGCGCGATACCGAGCAGCGTCGGCGTAATCCCGAGCGCCCTGCACTGCGCATACAGCGCATGTGAATTGGCATCGGGAATTTTGTTTTCATCAATCGGATCGTCAATACCTTCCAGCTCATCGCCGGTGGACAGAATCGCCACTGTGGGGCGCGCAAATACCGATACCTGTTTCTGCTTCACCATGGCCAGAATCGCCAGTACACCCGGCGATATTTCCGTACCCTGTTTGAGCACCACTTCACCGTCGCGCAGGTTCTCACCCAAAGGCCGGATGTTCGCGCCC
Organism: Mariprofundus sp.; assembly: GCA_030951065.1. GTDB lineage: Bacteria > Pseudomonadota > Zetaproteobacteria > Mariprofundales > Mariprofundaceae > Mariprofundus. Next base: position 2,285 of record JAUZQH010000149.1, read on the forward strand.
TGCTTCGGCGGCACCAGAATCAGCACATCATCGCCATCCGCCTGCGTATCCTCGACACGAATCACCGTATCGGCACCTGCCGGTGTCGGCGCGCCGGTCATAATGCGTGCGGCCCTGCCGGACAACACTTTTACCTGCGGCATCTGTCCGGCCCGGATATCATCCACCACGTTCAAACGCACCGGCGCATCGGCTGTCGCTTCGGCAATATCGGCAAAACGCACGGCATAACCGTCCATGGCCGACACATCGTACGGCGGATGATTGCGATTCGCCGCCACATCCTCCGCCAGCATGCGCCCGAGCGAGTCATGCAGAGCCACGGCCTCCGGGCGCATCTGCGATACATGCGATAAAATACACTGCTGCGCCTCGGTCACCGAACGATAAGCCGTCATATGCTCTCCCTGTCTTTCAAACCATCTCTGCATGCGAAACAGATACTCACCCAATCCTTCTCCTGTTCAAGCCCGACTCTGTACAGGTTAATCCACACTTTCATGTATTCAACCTGAATCAGATAACAGGATCGCTGGAAGGTGCAGCAAGTCGGCAACAGCGCTCCAGATGCAAACTTGTCTCATCGGCCGAGAGCGGCGGGCTGAATAAATACCCCTGGATGGCATCACAACCCTCCTGACGCAAAAATTCAAGCTGTGTCTCGGTCTCCACACCTTCTGCAATCACCTTCATGTTCAGGTCGTGGGCCATTTTGATGGTCGAACGGACAATTGCCACATTATCCTTGTCATCGGGCAAATCACGAATAAAAGCCATGTCGATCTTAAGCCAATCCGCAGGGAATCGTTTCAAATAGGCCAGCGATGAATAACCGGTACCGAAATCATCAATCGCGATAGAGATACCTCCATTCACCAGTTCCTGCATAATATCGCAAGCCAATTCCGGATCATCCATTGCCGCAGTTTCGGTGATTTCAATCTCTATCCATTCCGGCCTTGCCCCGGCTTCCCGGATAGTCGCCAGAATTTCTTGAGCCAGCCCTTTCTGTATCAGCTGAACAGCTGACAGGTTGATGCCAATGCGCCCCGCCAGCATATCATCTTTTTTCCAGGCAATTGCCTGTTGGCATGCCTGCTCCAGCAGCAAAAAGGAGATCGGGTGAACAAGACCTGTTTCTTCAGCCAGCGGCACGAACTGATCCGGCGGAATCAAACCGTGCTCGGGATGTTGCCAGCGGATCAACCCCTCCAATCCGATAATCTCGCCATCGACCAGCCGGTGTTTACTTTGATAATACAATCGCAGTTGCCCCTCATCCATCGCCCTGGAGAGCTCCTGCTCCATCTGCAATCGCTTCCTGGTCTGTTCTTCGATCGCATTTTCAAAACAATGAATGTTCAAATGATGATGCTTTGCAAAATTCATGGCCGTAGCGGCATGTCTGATCAGGGTCTCGACATCATCCCCGTCATCCGGAAAAACAGCAACGCCGATACTAACACCCAGTGACACTTCCTGAACCTGCAAATCATACGGTCTGCTCAGAACTGCCTTCACTTTTCCTGCCACCTGCATGGAGGTGCTTATATCCGCATCGGGCAGCATGATTGCAAACTCATTTCCATCCATACGAGCCATAGAATCCGGTTCGCGCAATAGCTCGAGCAGTCTCCCGGCGGTAATCTGTAACACCTGATCGCCAGCTGAAAATCCCATTGTATCATTGATTTCCCTGAATCGATCAATATCCAGCACGAGCAGCCCGATCTGGTAATTTCCCCGCCGCGCCAGTTCCATCATCCGCCCCAGTCGATCCGTAAACAACCAACGATTGGGCAGTCGCGTTACGGTATCGAAACTGGATAACCGCATCAGTTTCGCCTCGGTGTCCTTGCGCTCGGATATGTCACGCAGCATCAGTGCAAGCTGTTGTTCGCCTGCGGCCAGAAATGTATTGGCGATCAGCTCGGCAAAAAACGCGGAGCCATCCTTGCGCCGCGCCTGTACCTCGCACACGCCAGCTGATGTATTGCTACAAGCACCCAGAACCATATCGTTCAACCATGGTTCATGCACATCCTGCAATAGCAAATCATCAATGCTAAGGCCGCGCCATTCACGGGATCGATATCCAAACAGGCTACAGGCAGCCGGATTGGCGTGCCGGATTGCTCCGTCCATATCCGCAAACAGAATAGCATCTCTGGCATGATCAAGAATGGATGCGAGCCTGTGTCGTTTATCCAGCGCATCCTGAGACCGTTTCTGCACATCGCGGCGCAAGCGCGTGTTATATCGCATCATGCTATAGCCCCAAAGTATCAGTACCAGGCTAATGATAATACCCGACATCAAGCCCCAGAATGCCAGCGGGGCCGCATGAGCAAACAGATCAGCAATGAGTGCCGGCATGGCAACCGCATGGATGATAAACTGACTGCCAGCCAGATCGAAACTGCCCTTCCAGACCCCCTCCATTGTTGCATCGGATCGTGGCGCACTGATATACAGCGGGATAATCTCCGGGTGGTCCGCTATATCTGCGCTGACCTGTGCCCGGATCGATGGTTTAATCGACACGTTGATCGACATGTCTGCGGCCAGTTGACGTTTTCCTGCAGACTTCAGCACGTGCTCCAAAACAGGCCGGGCGGCAATATCGACAATCAGCATACTGCATTTCTGCTGAGCACAGACCTTGTGAAATGTGCGCAGCAATGGTCCTGTTTCGCCCGCCTGAGCCACGGTGATGCGCATTTGACCGGGAGCAAGTGTTGGCCAGTCGGACACGTCGGCTGGCGGTAGTGGCAACCCGGGCAGAGCCGGGTCGGCATAGTGAACCGGCACACGGCTACCGGGAAAATAGATAGCAGCCTGCACCAGAACTCCGGCATGCATGGATGCATAAGCCTGCAGCAACGCTTGCGCCTCTTTCTGTTCACTCATCACGTCATGTACCAGCATTTCTGAATATACATATGCTGCCAGGCCGCGTGTGATATTCAGGCGCTGGGCAATGACCTCTTTCAAATCATAGAGGAGCAGCTCACTGCGATGGGCGACTTCGCGCTGAGTAAACTCAGCCCTGGCCTGGGAAAAATGAAGATAAACCCCGATCCCTGCTGCCACTGTGACAAGCACCACCAGCACCCAGCCATGACGGGCCAAACGGGACATGATCCTTTTAGCCATCACCAACTACTTTTCCTCAACCACATCAGTAACCTCCATCCAAATTGAAACACCGAAACAGCGTAAAGAAAATCAGAGCCAGTGTCTCCTTTTCCCCTGAATTCAGGTGCATATAAAAAACCTGAAACATTCGAAATCATAACAGCTGTGTTATATCAGCATGCAAATCTTCGGGTGTGTCGAAATCCACGAAACTGCGCAAGTCCGGGTCGAATACGCGTAAGTCAGCTTCGGTCAAAACTGCAGTGTTCAGCGACGGTATCAAACGCATCAGGCTGCGCCGACCCTGAGCGATGCGGGACCGCATTGCAGGCAGGCAGGCCTGTTTGGCGTAAAAGGCGGGCATCGGTTGTAAATGCCCCTCGACTTCGGCCAGCACGGCATCGTGACCCGCGCGCTGCGCTGCCATCTGCTGTAGAACATCGGGCACAACAAAGGGCATATCCACCCCCACGACACAGAGCCAGTCGGTATGGATTGTTTCCAGCACAGCGACAATGCCCAGCATCGGGGCGTGATCATCGCTGCCATCGAACACCTGTGGCAACAGCGTATCATCCCGGCGGCTGCGTACACTCACGACGATATTGGAAAACAACGGCTTCAATCGTTGCTCGGCTCGCGCCAGCAGTGATTGCCCCTCAAAGATCAGCGAGGCTTTATCCTGCCCCATGCGGCGGGACTGCCCACCAGCCAGAATCACTGCCGTGCAGTTTTCAATCATCGTCAATCGGAATCGGCTCACCGTCCAGGCTGATGCTGTTTTTGTCGCGCCAGTAGTCGCGTATGCCTGCATCGCCCTTCTTCTCGGCCCAGCGATTGAGCAGCGGCCGCTGGCCGGTGAAATCATACAGCGGTACGCCGAAGCCGCAGGAGGTATGTACCAGATCGACCGTCAAATCGAATATCTGCCGTGCCCCCGGCAACGGATCGAAATGCGCGTACAGCTCTCCCCATGCCTTATCCGGTGGCAACACCATGCGCGCGGTACCGTACAGACGCAGAATCAGCGGCGGACCTTCGAAGGCGCAAAACATGATGGTCATACGTGGGTCGCTTTGCAGATGTGCCGCTGTTTCATTGCCACTGCCGGTCAGGTTCAGCCAGATCACCCGATCCGGAGCGAGTATTCGCAGGGAATCCATGCCCTTGGGCGAGAGGTTGATGCGGCTGTCCGCCGTCGCCGTGGCTACAAAATACATCTGCTGCTTGCGGATAAATGCGGCGTGTTTTTCGTTGATCGAAGTAAACTTCTCACCCATAGCCATGTTCCTGTTTCAGCCAGTCCAGAATAAACGCGACAATCGCATCGCCATCGTTCAGATCGAGTACAGGTACGCTTACATCCAGTGCATCAACATCCGTTGCCACAGCCAGAAGATCGGACATATCGCAACGCAGGTCGATACAACGTGCAGACCGCACCACCTCGATTTTCGGGCACGGCATCGCAGCATAACCTTCGACCAGCACCAGATCGGCATCGGGAAACATGGCTGCCGCCAGCTCCTGCGGTGACATCGGCGCATTGATATCCGCCACCATCAACATGCGTTCCGGGCCAACCAGCAGAGAGGCGACCGCTCCGGCCTGTTTGTGCCGCCAGCTGTCCTTGCCGGGCGCATCCATCTCAGGTTGATGATGCGAATGTTTGATGGTGGCAATATGCAATCCACGTGCACTCAGTGTGCCAATCAGGCTTTCCATCAGCGTTGTTTTGCCGGAATTGGAATAACCGACGATGGCCAGCAGCGGCGGCGTTGCACGCATCATGGGTGTTGTGTCACCCAGGTATCACCATCCGGTGTGGTTTCCTTTTTCCAGATCGGCACACGTTTTTTAAGCTCGTCAATCAACCATTCGCAGGCTTCAAAAGCAGGTTTCCTGTGCTCGGCACCGACCACGATCAAGACAATCTGATCGCCGGCATGGACAGTTGTTACACGGTGAATAATACGCGCCTCAATGATATCAAAACGCGCCAGTGCTTCATCACGGAGCACAGGGAGCGCCTTTTCGGCCATGCCGGCATATTGCTCAAATTCGATAGAGAACACATTACGCCCTTCGGAAAAATCACGTGCGCAACCAAGAAATATGGCAATGCCGCCGATACGCTTCGAGCTGGCACGCAGCGCATTCACTTCGGCTTCAATCGAAAAATCATCTTCCTGAATACGGACAGCTTTCATTCAGCCCCCTGAAAACGGCGGCATCACCGCCACTTCATCGCCGGCTTTTACCGGGGTGTTCAAATTATTCACCTGATCCTGATTTACAGCCACCAATAAAGGTTTGAAATCTTCACAGCCTGCAGCATGAACGACATCCGCAATTGTCATCCCTGCTTTCACAGGCAATACCATATCATGTCGCCTCAATTTTTCGGCGATCACACCAAAAAACAGCACTTTAATCATGTTTTCAGCGACATGGTTCGATTTCTGTCGGCATTGCTCTCCATGTCAGTCCTGTTCATGCTGCAAACTTTTGAGCCGTTGCTGATAGGCACTGGCTGCCCGTGTGCTTCCAGTATGATTCTCGAGCTCCACCAGCGCTGTCAAACAATCCCGCTGCCCTGTGGTATCGTCCAGCCTCTGATAAATGACAAGCGCCCGCTGCAATGCATCACGACGATCATTCACGGGCACCTCCAGCTTGCCGTAAAACAGCAGTGCATGCGCAATCAAACGCGGAGAACCCGCTTGCCTGAGCAGGTCGAGCGATTTTTCCACGTCCCGTTTCGCACTTTTCATGTTCTGTTCTTCTCTTGCAAGCATCGCCAGCCCCAAATACGCCTGCCCCCGGGACAACAGGCCCGGACGAAATTTGCCGCTCTTTTTCAGTACAATCTCATATTCCTGTTTCGCCACATGCCGCCGCTGCTGCTTTTGTGCCAGACGGGCAGCCGCAAGATGCACATCCACCGGATAGTCCATCGCAAACACATCCGGTTGCCAGATGTTTGCGTTGGCCGGTTGTTTTCCTGTCCGGATGGTCAATAACACCCAGGCCAGCCGGGCGCGGGCAAGGCCTGTCTGATCACCGGCCCGTTCAGCAACGATCCGTGCCTCACTGAAATCGTGCAACGCTTCCTTATTATGTTTCGCAGCCGCATTGGCCGTTCCCAGATTATACCATTGCTGCGCTACAAGACGTGGATTATCGGCAAGCTGGGCTTCTTTCAGCGCCCGTTCAAAAACATTCCTGGCATACTCCCAACGTTCGCGCTGCATGGCAAAAATACCGGCATCAGTAAGTGTCTTTGCTCTTTTGATATAAGGGTTTTGTACCGTTTCATCAGCTGCCTTGTGAGATCCGCCGGCACATGCAGACAGCAGCGCCACAAATACAAACCATACAGGTAAATATTTCATGGTCGCATATCCAGTCCGGGTGGCGTGATCTCTTCATCGCCCTGCTCAACCGGATTCGCCGCACCACCAAACAACCACGATCCGCGCAAGCCTTTGATCAATAGCCGCATCTCTTCAAGCGTACGTCTGGACTCCTGGGCCAGTCCCGGCAGCTGTGGCGTCAGTTCCTCCATATCCGCCGCGATATTACTCAGTGCAGCGGCCATCTCATCAAGGCGTCCGATCAGCAGATTGACCTGTCTGATGGTCTCAGGTCCCTGTTTACCCAGATCATGCGCCAGCGGTTCAATATCTTTCAGAATTCTGGCTGTTTGCTTCAGGGATGCTGACAGGTGCTCAGCAGTCTTGTTTTCTACCATCTGGCGAGTCAGTTCCTGAACCTGGCCTGCAGCATCCATCATCGTCTGAACTGCCCGACCGATAGCGCCATCCTGCATGCCTTCGCTGGCCCGGCTGAAGTTTCTCATGACCCGGTGTACATCGCCATCCGGATTATTCAGCCACTTGGATAAGACCACCAGTTCACGAAGCAGGGTGTCTGCATTGGCCACCGCCGGCTTGAGGTCATGCAGCAGCTGTTCGAATGAAGCCTCAGATTCGTATGCGAGCGTTCCCAAATGCTGAATACCCGGAGCATCTTTCTTGCCACCGGTGATCTCAACAATCACCTCACCGATCAGGCCCTCCCTGATCAGACGGGCCGTAGCACCCTCGTGCACCATGTTCCGATAATGCTCCAGAAGCCGCAGGCTGACCTGTACCCTGCCATGGGCTTGCAGATCGATATCACTCACATGCCCGATTGCAAAACCCTGAAACTTGACCTCCTGCCCCAGGAAAAAGGACGTTGCCGTAGGAGGATATATATACAGTGTGAATTTCTTGGCAAAAACATCGGTGCGCACCGTGATCATCAGTAACAGCAAAAATATGGCACCAATACCCAGTATGACAAACCAGCCAACCTGGCGGCGCATACCGGCGACATAATCATCATGATGCATCAGGCCGCCGATCCTGCATTCAGTTCCAGCGAATCTTCAAAATTCATGCCTGAACCGTCATGCTCAGACGTGGAAATGTACAATATCCCCGCCTGTAACCGTTCCATGACTTCGCAAAACAGGGTATGAAATTGCCGCATACGATGTGGTGCCAAACCGACATGCACATCCTGTACAAGAATAATGTCCGGCTTCTGCAACAGACAGCGGCCCAGACTGATCAGACCGTGGGTATATGGAGAACGAATGCTGGCCTGATCGTCCAGACAATCCTCAATATCGAGAAACGCCGCCACTTGGGGCAAGTCCTGTTCAGCCTGTTCCAGCGCATCATGATTGGCGTGGTACAGAAAGGGTAACATCAAATTTTCCCGAAAACTCAGATTTGCCATCATGCCCCGGTGATGCAGCATACTGGAAACTTTCTGAAAAAAGATGGAACTGCCCGCCTGATAACTTGCCACATCGGTTTCCAGCCACAACTGCCATGTATCCCTGCCAGACTGCACCGGCTCGATAAACAGGCTTTCCAGCCACTCATACTGGTGTTTGCGCGGCATCACCAGACGTTTGCGTTCCCCCCTGGCAATGCACCCTGCGGGCAGTATATCTTTCAATACCTGCATTTCACGCCAGCACACCCTGATCATAGCAATCCCCGCAGCACTGCCACGATCACATCCACCAGCGCCACCATCATCAGCGAATCAAGCACACCATAGGTCGCATGAACAGGCACCTGGTTGGGATCATGGCCTACCTTACGTCCCTCAAACAGCAGCATGGCGCAGCACAAAACAGGGTAAAATGCCCCCTTACCCACCATCATCAACACCCCGTCGAGTGTTATTCCCTTACGGATTTCGGTCAAAAACTGGTTAAAATTCAATTCATGGCTCAACGCTACAAACAGACCACCAACCCAAACCGAGATGCCAACAAACAGCATAGTCATGACCAGCCCGCACAAGGTAAACGCCATCATCCTGGGCAGATAGAGATACTCGTTCAGATCGATACCCATGCTTTTCAACAACAGTGCCTCGCCACGAATGTGCATATTGCCAATTTCCGTAGCCACAGCCACCCCGGAGCGGGTCAGCATTAAAATCGTGACCAGCAGGGGGGCTATCTCCTGCATCAGCAGGGTATTCATCAAAGAGCCGATGAGAGAAATATCCCCTACGCTCTTGGCAAAATGCACAATATGGTAAACTGCTGCCACACCGGCAAACAGCGTAATCACCAGCACCCAGGGCAGCCCCTTCACGCCGGTAAAATATATCTGACGAATCAGCACATTCACGACAGCCGGACGCGAAATCCATTTAAACCTTAGCCCCAGTGCCAGAAGAGATGCCATAAAAAGATAGAAGTGATACAGGCCCCGCACAAGACGCAAGCTGATTTCACCGACCCGGTCGGCGCGCCCATGCAATGCATCAAAACGCTTTTGGGTGACTTCCATAGCTAAGTTATAGTCTTACTGGACAGAAATGCAACAGATGGGACGTTGCATGCACACGGGATGATTGCAGAACTCACCTGCCTTGCTGAAATAGCACCGGCTTCACCTGTTTTATCTGATCTCTGTGCCCTTTGCATCTGCACGGTAATATTGCCCGGATTTTCCACCCTTTTTTTCATCCAGACAGATATTGGTGAGTGTCATAGCTTTATCGACAGCTTTGCACATGTCGTAAATGGTCAGCAGAGCCGTGCTGACAGCCGTCAGCGCTTCCATTTCCACGCCGGTCTTGCCGTTGCATTTGACCGACACCTCGATCTTTAAACCACAGGTTTCGGTCAATTCGGAAAACGACACATCAATACCGGACAGCATCAGTGGATGGCACATCGGAATAAGATCAGGGGTTTTCTTGGCTCCCATCACGGCAGCTACATCAGCTATCGCCAGCACATCACCCTTTTTGAGTTTACCCTGCCGGATATGCGCCAGCGTTTCCGGCCGCATATGAATTTCGCCACTGGCAACCGCTATCCGCATGCTTATTTCCTTGCCAGATACATCCACCATACGGGCACGACCGGCTTTATCAAAGTGTGTTAAATCTGTCATGCCTGCATCTCCTGCTGCATGCCGATATGAGCAACATCCACCAGCAGTTTCCCTTCACGCATACGCCAGTGGTGATGTGCCAGAACCCGGGCATCTTCGACATCATGACTGACCATCAATACGGGTATTTGCATGGCTGCCTGCATGGATTTCAAACTCAAGCGTAAACGCTGACGAATAGCAGGCGCCTGTGCTGAAAACGGTTCATCCAGCAACAGGACGGATGGTCGTTTATAAATGGCTCTGACCAATGCCGCCCGCTGCGCTTCTCCGGTAGAAAGCATATGCGGTTTACGTTGCATGAAAGACGATATTTCAAACTTGTCAGCCAGCTTGGCCAACCACGCAGAATCCACTGACTCCGTTCCCAGCAGGATATTCTTTTCTATACTCAGCCACGGTAATAAAGCCGCATCAGTCCACACACAGCCCAGTTGGCGGTGCCCGGATGGCAGCTCAAATCCGGCAATGCTGTCCATATATATTTTATTACCGAACTGCAACTGCCCGGCAGCCTGTTCCAACCCGGCCAGACAGCGCAACAGGGTTGTTTTACCCGCCCCGTTCTCACCGGAAATAATGATGAATGCATTGGAAAACCTGCTATCCACCTGCAAATCCAGTGCACCAACGCGAGTCGTGATTTTAATGCAATTCTGAATTCGATTCATTTGCCAATCTCCACATTCAAGCCCTGCCGGTTCATCGCATACACCACCGATAACATCACAAACGATACCGCCAGCAGTATCAGCGCCAGTATCCATGCTTCGGACTGTTGTTGCATTTCTACCATTTCAAACAAGGCAATGCTGGCCACTTTGGTTTCTCCCGGGATCGAACCGCCTACCATCAACACCACGCCGAACTCCCCCATGGTATGGGCAAAGGACAGTGCAGCGGCCACCAGCACACCGCCTTTGGCAGCAGGCAACATCACCTGCAACAGTGTTTGCTTCAGATTCAGCCCCTGCGTACGTGCCATTTCCAGCCAGCTGTCCGGAATCGCCCGCAGCGCCTGCTGCATGGGCTGCACGGCAAATGGCAAACTGTACAATACAGAGGCAACCACCATGCCGGAGAAGGAAAAAGCCAGCGAGCTGTCAAACATTGACTGCCATGCGCTGCCCAATAACGAGTCCGGTGCAATCATCACCAACACGAAATAACCGAGCACCGTCGGCGGCAACACCAGCGGCAAGGCCACGATAACCTCCAGGACAGTACGTCCGGCAAAGGTTTTGAATGCCAGCACATACGCCAGCGGCAATGCGATCAGCAACAAAATGCCCGTAGTGATCAGAGCCAGCTGTAGCGAAATGAACAGTGATTCCAGCATCAGCGTTGCTGCCGGGCCAGTTGTATTTTCTGCGGCTTTGCAATATTAGCCAACCAGATTCTGGCCAATGGCTTATCAGCCAATAAAACAACCTGATAATCAATATTTGCGATAGCGCCCTGTTGCGAAGCCAACGCTACAAACCCGGCATCGACCAAACCCTTATCCACCATCATGGCTGCCTGCATGGCATTTTGAGCATAGACGAATTTATGTTGTATAACATGCCATAACCCTTGCTTTTTCAGCACTGCCCTGGCTACTTTTCCAAAGGGTGCAACCTCCGGGTTGGCAATCGCAATATGCCGAACAGACGGACTCGCCAAGGCGCTGAGACCTGCCATATGTTTGCCAATCATGACACCAAGGTATCCCCGCCCTGCTTGCTGACGGTCCAATGCTTTCCCCTGTTCCGCCAACATAGCCGGGCGCTGTTTATCCGCTGCAATAAACACATCAAATGGAGCACCCTGCACAATCTGATTATACAAACGGCCGGTGGAACCCGATACCAGATGAATCCTGACATGATGATCTTTTTCAAACATTCTGGCCTTTTGCTGCATCACAGGATACAAACTCGAAGCCACCGCCACTGTCAGTGTCTCAGTTGCATAGGCAGGGAAACCATACAGACATATCGAGATCAACAAGGCACAGGTTTTTATATGCATATTAACCACCGATATGAATCATCGAACGTTTTTCGCTGTCGGCTTCGAAATCATACAGGCCGATCTCAGGCTTGATCATGGCCGAGCGCAAAAACACCGCACGAATATCATCATCGCTGCCACCGCCACGGATAAGATCACGCAGATTGAGCTGATGATCGGCAGGCAGGCAGGAACGCAAGCCTCCATCAGATGTCAGACGCAAACGATTACAGCCTTCACAGAAACGTTCGGACATCGGCATAATAAAACCGACCTCGCCCTTACCGCTTTTCAATGGCAGATAACGCGCTGCCGTATTGCCTGTTTTTAACACAGCATCCACCTCGACACGCGCACGCACATCATCTCGCTGCAACACGTCATCAATCGAAATATAGTGATGATCCCAATCCATACCCTGCTTCATCGGCATCAGTTCAATAAAACGAATGGTCGCATCGTTCTCACCGGCAAAATCAATCAGCTCAGCAACTTCGGAATGCTCTCCGCCGGCATTAATCCCGCGCATCAACACAGTGTTCAGTTTGATCGGCCCGATTCCTGCCGCCCTGGCTGCTTTGATGCCAGCCAATACCGGTGCCAATTCACCGCCCGTCAACTTGCGAAAACGCAGTGCGTTCAAGCTGTCGAGGCTGATATTGATGCGCTGCAAGCCTGCCTTGGCCATATCAGCAGCGTACTTCCCAAGCAGCGTGGCATTGGTAGTCATTGAAAGGTCAGTAATACCCGGAACACTGGCCAGCTTTTTCACCAGCACCGCCAAATCCCGGCGAACCAGTGGCTCTCCACCGGTAATTCGCAACTTGTTTACGCCTAAATCCGCCGCTACACGGACAATGCGTTCTATCTCTTCGTAACGCAGAATCTGATCATGCGGTTCCGCCTTATAGGCATCAGGCGCGGGGCGGCAGTAATCACAGCGCATATTGCAGCGATCCGTCACCGAGATACGCAGGTAGGTAAGCTGACGGCCAAAACGATCCGTAAGCCCGCTGTCAGCAGGCACAGACTCAAAGAAATGCATGGGGGTTGCTTCAACCATCACATGAACTGCTATCTATCATGCGCCTCAGAATACATACTGAGCAATCAGATAGCCAAACTTCGCTGAATCAGCCTTGCCGCCATTGCGTTCGGATACCGCCGCACCCGGATTGAAAATCCCGTACAGCCCTACCAGTTTCAGCCCTTTGATCGCAGCCATTGTATAGACCAGTTTGAGATCAATCTCTGTGCCCGCTCTGGTTTGCGTAAAGCCAGGTGCCCCGGCAAACACATTACCGACTCCGACCACATTCACCCAGTCACCCCTGGCTTCCGCCAGATAGAGCAGGTGTGCATTACCGATAAATGTCAGCCCGTTAACCGGTGATGTTTTCAGTGAAAAGCGCACATCTTTCATATTGGCCCAGGAAAAGAAGTCCATTTCGCCGTAATGGGCGTGGTTGGTGTGGAATGGGAACACAAACGTCTTGTGGGTGGCAGGATCGGTTTTATCATCGCCTGGACTGTAGTCATACTCCACACCCAAACGCGTTTTCCACGTTGCAAAGGTATATCCGGCTTTCACGGCATAGGCCGATGCCTTCTGTGATACATTATTGGTCCAGGTTCCGGTTTGAAATACGGCTTCAGCTGTGGCATCAAAACCGTTCCATTTGCCAAACAGCCGCGTGCCGAATGTATTCATATTGCGCCCCTTGCCCACAGCCGCATGTTGATTGTGATGCCAGTTAATCAAATAGGCATCGATGCCATTTTGAGGATCAAACGAATAGGTGCCATAGGCGCCGATCAGTCGCCGATCTTCCCAGGTCACCAGTGATTTACCCTGTGGCGCGGCGATTTTCGGTGTCATGGCAACAATGTCCGCCGGGTGAACGGCAAACACATCCAGCCTGACAGGGCCGGAGTGATACGTGCCCTTCACACCATCGAAGGTGCGCGCCACATCTTTCCAGCCCAAATGCCCGAGCAAACGCTGATCACCATAAACCAGATTCTGACGACCAATACGCAAGCCAAAGTCACCGACATCATATTGCAGATAAGCCTGAAACAGATCTGCCTGTGAAAAGTTCTGTGTACCACCCGTCTTCGTATGGTTCTGGATGATCACGGCCTGAGGCTCAATAAAAACAGTCAGCCCATTGCCGAAATCGCCTTTCGCTTTCAGATACAAGCGTGAATCGAATTCCCATCTGTCGTCATTTACAGTGGCATCAAAATTGAAATTATTGAACGATTGATAACGTTCGCGCACATCCGCTGAAACAGTCCAGTCAGCGGCCTGAACCAGACCCGAACAACTCAATACGACAACCAGTAAAACCATTCTCTTGATCATCATACCCCCCCTTTTTTTACTCTTGATGAAATATTTTTTGACAACAGATCTGCTACTGCCCTGTTTCAGGGCAGGCGAACACACACTCTTACCGTGTTACCTGCCTGCATCTTTTTGGATCAGATGCAGACAGGTTGTAGACCTACTCTTCAGCCAGAGATTTGAACATATTCGCCACCAGTGGTTTTGCATTTTTTTGCGGCACATGGCATTGGGTGCAGAAATAGCGTCGCGGAGATATGTTCGCCAGTGCTTCATTGTCCCGATTCAGAAAATGTGAAACGGCCACTTTGGTTGCGCCCGGCATCTCCGAGTTCCAGTTATGACAGCTCAAACAGGCATTCCCATCCTGATCAATCGTTAAACCCTCGATATCGTGGGGAACCAGCGGTGGCTGCTGGGCATAATTACGGTTTATTTTACCCTCGCCATCGTACCACGCCCTGGGTGAAGCCATCACCGAAGGTGTATCCAGCGCCACATCACCGCGCAGTGAATGGATGCTGTTGGCACCAGCCCATGCAACAGAAGAACAAACAATCAATCCTGCAATCATAGCGACTCGTTTCATGCTGTTACCCCCTGAACCTTCACTACACGTACAGCGCATTTCTTGTAGTCTGTCTGTTTGGACAGCGGATCGGTTGCATCGAGCGTGACCTTGTTAATCAGCCGACGTGCATCAAACCATGGTATAAAGATAAGGCCTTCAGGCGGTTTGTTACGGCCACGTGTTTCCACCAGCGCCGTGATTTCACCGCGCCTGCTTTGCACTTTGGCCAAGTCACCGCGTTTAAAACCGCGCTTTTTGGCATCTTCCGGGTGCATGAATATCTGCGCATCCGGCATGGCCCTGTATAGCTCGGGCACACGTTGGGTCATCGTACCGGAATGCCAGTGCTCAATCACACGGCCTGTGCACAGCCACATATCAAATTCTTTGTCCGGCATTTCAGGTGGCTGCTCATACGGCGCGAAAATGATATTGGCACGGCCATCTTTATGACCATAGAAATACAGCTCTTTACCGGCCGGCACAAACGGGTCGGATCCTTCCCGATAACGCCACTTCGTTTCTTTGCCATTGACCACCGGCCAGCGCATACCACGCTCCCGATGCAGCTGATCAAGAGAGGCCAGATTATGGCCCTTTTTCGGACCATGCGTGCCGAAAAAGCGATATTCTTCAAACAACCCCTTCTGCACATAGAAACCAAAATGATCCATTTCATCATTGGCATATTCATTGCCACGATCATCAGTGATTTTCTGCGTCGGGAATTTATCGACATTGCCATTGCGATAGAGCACGTCATACAAAGTCTTGTTGCGATATTCCGTTTTTTTGGCCAGCAAATCAGCAGGCCATACATCGGTCATTTTGAAGCGTTTGGAAAATTCCATCAGCTGCCACAAATCCGACTTTGCACCTTCGGGCGCTTTTACCTGTTGACGCCATGCCTGGGTACGACGCTCGGCATTACCATATGCTCCCTCTTTTTCCACCCACATGGCCGTCGGTAATATCAGATCAGCTGCCATGGCCGACACGGTCGGATACGGATCGGATACCACGACAAAATTATCCGGGTTACGATAACCGGGCAGCGTCTCTTCATTCATATTGGCTGCAGCCTGTACATTATTATTGCACATCGACCAATACGCATTGATCACACCATCTTTCAGCATGCGATTATGCTGCACCGCGTGGTAGCCCGGCCTGGCCGGAATCGTACCTTCCGGTAACTTCCAGACCTTTTCAGCAAAATCTCGATGCGCTTTCTTCTTGACCACCAGATCAGCCGGAAGACGGTGTGAGAACGTACCGACTTCACGTGCGGTACCACAGGCCGATGGCTGGCCGGTCAGCGAAAACGGACTATTACCGGGCTCGGAGATTTTACCCGTCAGCAGGTGTATATTATACAATAACCCGTTGGTCCATACACCACGGGTATGCTGGTTGAAGCCCATGGTCCATAATGATGTAATCTTCTTGTTCGGGTTGGCGTAAAGTCTGGCCAGACGCAGTAACTGCTCTCTGGGCACGCCGGACATTTTAACTGCATATTCCAGCGTGTACGGTTTCACCAGTCTGGCATATTCCTTCAACGAACTGGCAGACATCTTGCCCTTGCCACGATTCTTCGCTTTTTTCTCCAGCACATGCTCCGGCCTGAGTCCATAACCGATATCGGTCAAGGTTGTCTTGAAATTCACATGTTGATCCAGAAATTTCTGATCATACGCTTTATGCTGAATAATATAGTTGGCTATATAGTTCAGAATCACCATATCCGTCTGCGGTGCAAACACCATATTATTATCACCCAGATCAAAACAGCGGTGCTCATAGGTGGACAATACATGCACTTCAGAATCGGGCTTGCTCAGACGGGTATCGGTGATGCGTGTCCACAGGATCGGATGCATCTCCGCCATATTCGAGCCCCACAACACAAAGGCATCGGCATGTTCGAGGTCATCATAACAGCCCATCGGTTCATCCGAACCAAAAGCACGCATGAATCCACCCACGGCAGAGGCCATGCAATGACGCGCATTCGGGTCGATATTATTGGAGCGAAAACCCGCCTTCATCAGCTTGGAAGCCGCATAACCCTCCATAATCGTCCACTGGCCGGAACCGAACATGCCTATTGCTTCAGGCCCTTTGTCTTTCAGTGTCTTCTTCCACTTTTCGGCCATGATATCAAAGGCCACATCCCATGAGACTGGTGTAAATTCGCCATCCTTATGAAATTTACCACCACGCATGCGCAACAACGGCGTGGTTAAACGATCCTTGCCATACATGATTTTAGATAAGAAATAGCCCTTGATGCAGTTAATGCCTTTGTTCACTTCAGCTTTAGGATCAGCCAGGGTGGCAACAATACGATTATCTTTTGTTCCCACCATCACACCACAGCCCACGCCACAAAAACGGCACGGGGCTTTATCC
>JAUZQH010000015.1 GCA_030951065.1 Mariprofundus sp.
ATTGATCAAACCCTGATGGAAAAAGCCAACATCCTGCCATTCGAGCAACTGCATATTTATAACGTTGCCAACGGAGAGCGTTTCACTACCTACGCGATTACTGCGCCGCGCGAATCCGGCACCATCGGTGTTAACGGCGCAGCTGCCCACAAAGCCAGCACCGGCGACCTGCTGATTATCTGTACCTATGCGGAAATGAAGGCAACTGAAGCCGAGCATTTCAACCCGGCGCTGGTCTATGTTGATCAGCACAATGCCATCACCCACACCAGCCACGGCCATCTGGCTGCGATCTGAGGGTGCGCTATGCCATTGCCAACGTTCAGCTTGGCATGGATGAAGAGCAGCAAGCGATCACAAAACGGCTGGCTGATCTGCTACATGTCCACGTCAATGATCTGAAATCCTGTACCTGTGTACGTCGTGCGCTCGATGCCCGCAAAAAGAACAATATTCATTTCGTTTGTACTTTTGAGGTCGAACTAAGCCGGGAACTCGACCCGCTACCAAAAAACACCCATCTGATCGGCCATTCCGCGCTGGAACCTGTAACTCCGGATATATTCACCGCAAAACCGGACACAAAATCACACATTGTCGTTATCGGGGCAGGTCCGGCAGGCCTGTTTGCCGCACTATCGCTGGCTGAGGCAGGCTTGCCTGTGACCCTGCTGGAACGCGGCAAGCAGGTGGAAACACGCATGCGCGACATCGGTCGGCTGCGCTCGCGCGGCGAATTGAATACGGAAAGTAATATCTGTTTTGGTGAAGGCGGTGCCGGCACCTATACCGATGGCAAGCTCTACACCCGTATCAAACATCCTTTTCTGCGCCATGTATTGCATACCTTTGTCCGCTTCGGTGCCAGAGCGGATATTCTGATCGATGCACATCCGCATCTGGGCACCGATAAACTGGTTCGCATTGTACGCAAGATGCGCGAATATCTGATGAAGCTGGGCGTGGATTACCGCTTCGAAACCCGTGTGGATGATTTGCTGATCACCGATGGTAAAGTCAGCGGCGTACGCACTGCCAGCGGTGAAGAGATCGCTGCCGATCATGTCATTCTCGCGACCGGTCATTCGGCCCGGGATACCCTGGAACGTTTACAGCAACTCGGCATCAAAATGGAAGCCAAGGCGTTTGCCGTAGGGCTCCGCGCCGAACATCCGCAGGAACTGATCAACAACATCCAGTTCGGAACAGCCGCAAAGCATCCGAAACTCGCTGCCGCCGAATACAGCCTGACGCATCAGGCCGGGGATCCATACCTAGGTAAACGCGGTGTCTACAGCTTCTGCATGTGTCCGGGTGGCCTGATTGTACCCTCTCCGACCGAAAAGGGCGCCATGGCCGTGAACGGTATGAGTAACGCCAAACGTGGCGGCCAATGGGCGAATTCCGGCATTGTCGTACAGGTCAGGCCGGAAGACATTGCCCGTCACGGCATCAAGAACCATCCGCTGATGGGCATTTACTTCCAGCGTCAGCTGGAAACCGCCACATTCGCAGCTGCCGGCAAGCAATATGCCGCTCCGGCCATGAAACTGACCGATTTCATACGTAGAAACCCCGGCGGCACACTCGCTCCGACCCGTTTCAAACCTGCAGCGATCCCCTCCGACCTGCATGCATTGCTACCTGACTGGATTGGCAAGGCAATGGTCGATGGTATTCGGGGCTTTGACCGAAAAATGCGTGGCTATATCACGGAAGAAGCCAATCTGTTCGGCTCCGAAACCCGCACATCCTCCCCTGTTCGTATCGAACGGGGCGAAGATATACAGTGCGTCACGACGCCCGGTCTCTATCCGGTCGGTGAAGGCGCCGGTTATGCCGGCGGCATTGTCAGTGCTGCTGTCGATGGCCTGAAAGCTGCAGCCGCTATTATTGCATCGCATGCCTGATACAGGTTTTCCGTACGTCAGCAATCGCGATGCACGAATTCTGATTCTGGGCTCCATGCCGGGCAGGAAATCGCTGACCGAACAACAGTATTACGCCCATCCTCAGAATGTATTCTGGCCGATCATGGCAGATTTGTTCGGTTTTGATATCGGACTGGATTATGAAGAACGCCTAATCCGGTTACGCCAACAGTATGTGGCGCTGTGGGATGTTGCACACCGATGTGTTCGCCCCGGCAGTCTGGATGCAGCCATTGAAATCGAATCGGTCATTACCAATGATTTTATTTCGTTTTTCAACACGCACCCCCATATCTGTGCCATCTTTTTCAATGGCCGCAAGGCCGAAGAAATGTATCGCAAGCTGGTTCTTGCCCGTCTGCCGGATGCATTTCAACAGATTCCACTACATACACTGCCTTCCACCAGCCCTGCGCATGCATCCATAACCGGAGCTGAAAAACTGTCGGCATGGAAAATCATCATAGAGCCCCTTGAATCAGCCTGACTGAAGCCCTACCTACTAATTCCACAAGATTACTGTTCTATTCAATCGAGGAGAAACCATGACTGCAACATCGACAAAAGAGACCCACGCCTTTCAAACCGAGGTCAAACAGCTACTGGATCTGATGATCCACTCGCTTTATTCGAACAAGGAAATCTTTCTGCGCGAACTGATCTCCAATGCATCCGATGCAGCCGATAAGCTGCGTTTTGAAGCCACCACTGATGATGCCCTGTTCGAAGGCGACTCCGACTTGCATGTGTTTATCGATGTCGACAAGGATAATCGCACCATCACCGTACGCGATAACGGTATCGGCATGAACCGGGATGAAGTCATTGACAATATCGGCACCATCGCCCGTTCCGGCACCAAAGAGTTTTTCGGTCAGCTCTCCGGCGATCAGGAAAAAGATGCTCACCTGATCGGCCAGTTCGGTGTCGGCTTTTATTCATCCTTTCTCGTTGCCGACAAAGTCACCCTGACCACCCGTCGTGCCGGCCTGGAAAAAGAGCACGGTGTTCGCTGGGAATCCACCGGTGATGGTGAATATGAACTGGAAACTGTCGAGAAAGAAACACGCGGTACGGAAATCACCCTGCACCTGCGTGAAGAAGCGGATGAGTTTCTCGATGTGTGGCGTCTGAAATCCATCATTCATAAATATGCCGATCATATCCCGTTCCCTATCCGCATGATGGGCACACCAACACCGGCAGCAGAAGGTGAAGAAGAAAAACCGGCCGAGATTGAAACTGTCAATCAGGCTTCGGCACTGTGGACACGTCCGAAATCCGAATTAACCGATGAGGATTATAATAATTTCTATAAACATATCGGCCATGATTTTGAAGATCCACTGACTTACCTGCATCAAAAACTGGAAGGGAAATACGAATATACCCTGCTGCTCTATCTGCCCAGGCATGCCCCGTTCGACCTGTGGCAGGCTGAAGCCAAACACGGTGTCAAACTGTATGTGCGCCGGGTATTTATTATGGAAGCATCTGAGGATCTGCTGCCGCGTTATCTGCGTTTCGTACGCGGTGTGATGGATACCAATGATCTGCCGCTAAACGTATCGCGTGAAATTCTGCAACAGAGCCCGGCTATGGATGCGATGAAAAAAGGCGCCACCAAGCGCGTACTGGGTATGCTTGAAGACATGGCGAAAAACGCCGGCGAAGCGGATGACGATGATACGGTAAACACCGATTATGCTACTTTCTGGGCTGAATTCGGCAACTGCCTGAAAGAAGGCATCATTGAAGATTTTGCCAACCGCGAACGTATTGCCAAGCTGCTGCGTTTTTCCACCACCGAATCCGATGAGCAGCGTGTATCGCTGAGCCAGTATGTGGAACGCATGAAAGAAGGTCAGGATACCATCTACTTCATCACCGCCGAGACACTGGCTGCAGCCAAACACAGTCCGCATCTGGAGGTATTCCGCAAAAAAGGTATCGAAGTGCTGCTGCTGTCCGATCGCATTGACGAATGGCTGACATCACACCTGACCGAATTCGACGGCAAGAAACTGCAATCCATTGCCAAGGGCGAACTGGACCTTTCAGGCATTGGAGAGAATGCGGAAGAAGAAAAGAAAGCGCAGGAAGAAAAAGCCAAAGCGGTCGAACCTGCTGTTGAGAAAATCAGAGAAGCACTGGGTGACAAGGTTAAGGATGTACGCGTCACCGATCGTCTGACCGAATCACCGGCCTGCCTGGTCTCTGATCAGTTTGATATGAGCTCCAATATGGAACGCATCCTCAAACAGGCCGGACAGGATGTGCCGGACATGAAACCGATTCTGGAAATCAACCCCGATCATGAACTGGTTCAGCGTCTGGCCAAGATGCGTTCCAAAGACAAGATCAGCGATTTTTCCAGCATTCTGTTCGATCAGGCCATCTTGGCCGAAGGTGCATTGCCGGAAGATCCGGCCGGTTTTGT
>JAUZQH010000150.1 GCA_030951065.1 Mariprofundus sp.
AATGCAGCCGGAGCCGGTGCCGATATCACAGAAATGATAGTGGCCGTTCTTGTCCGGAAAAAGTTGCAGCACGGCGTCGATCAAATGCTCGGTTTCCGGTCTCGGAATCAACACATCGGCTGTCACCTGAAACGAACGCGACCAGAATTCCTTTTCTCCGAGAATATAAGCCAGAGGTTCGCGGCAGCAACGCCGTTCCACCAGATCTCTGAAACTGGTTTCCACGCTTTCCGGCACGGCATCACCGGATCGGATAATCAGATCGGTACGATCAATAGACCAGACATGCATCAGCAATAATTCCGCATCCAGTCGCGGCGCATCACAGCCTGCATTTTTCAACCGGCGGCCGGCATCATGCAGTAATTCCCTGATTGTCGGTTGCATGGCTCTAGCGTTCCTCTGTGTACTTTGCGGTGAAAGGTTTCGACTGACTATGATGACTGGGCGGCGAGCAGTTCGGCCTGATGATGGGTGAGTAAGGCATCAATCAACTCGCCCATATCGCCATTGATAATCTGGTCCAGTTTGTACAGGGTCAAATTGATACGGTGGTCGGTAATGCGCCCCTGTGGAAAATTATAGGTGCGAATGCGTTCCGAACGGTCGCCCGAGCCGACCATGCCTTTGCGCGCTTCGGCCCGTTCGGCATCGGCCTCAGACTGTTCCTTGTCGAATAGACGCGCCTGCAGCACTTTCATGGCCTGTGCCTTGTTTTTGTGCTGACTGGCCTGATCCTGACAGGTGACCACGATGCCGCTGGGCAGATGGGTAAGACGGACCGCTGATTCGGTTTTATTGACATGCTGACCACCGGCGCCGGAGGCACGGTATACATCAATGCGCAAATCTTCAGGGCGAATATTGACATCCACCTCTTCGGCTACGGGTAGCACGGCAACAGTACAGGCCGAGGTATGAATGCGGCCACCGGATTCGGTTTCCGGCACACGCTGAACGCGATGTACACCGGATTCAAACTTGAAACGGGAGAACACACCCTGACCGCTAATCTGGGCAATCACTTCCTTGTAGCCGCCAATACCGGTGTCACTGGCCGACAGGATTTCCACCTTGAAGCCCTGCGTTTCGGCATAACGGCAATACATGCGGAACAGGTCGGCGGCGAACAGGGCCGCTTCATCACCGCCGGTTCCGGCCCGTATTTCCAGAATGACATCGCGCCCGTCATTCGGATCCTTGGGCAACAGTAGCAGATTCAGGCGGGACTCACTGGCTGCGAGGGCCTGTTTTAACTCGGCAATTTCTGATTCGGCCAGTTCGCGCAGCTCTGCATCACAATCGGGGTCGGCAGCCATATCGCGGTTATCCTGCAATTGCTGTTTCAGCTCCAGATAACGTGTTGCCTCTTCAGCAACCGGTTCAATTTCTGAAAATTCGCGGGATAATCTGGTATAGCGCTGGTTGTCTGATGTGACGTCGGGGTCGGCCAGCATGACGGTGATTTCTTCACGCCGCCTGAGAATATTATCCAGACGAGTGTTCATTATGCTCCTTTCTCAAGGATTTCATTGATTCGGACTCATTCGACGGGGACTCGATATCGAACAGGCGCGTGGCCGCACCCATGAGCAAATCACCTTCAATATCATCCGGCAGCTTTTTCAGTGTACTGAGTGTCGGGTGCATATAACGTTTCATCAGCGCCTTGCTGAATCGCTCCACCGCCTCGATCTGGTTGGTGTCGAAGTCTTTCATATAGCGCAGTGCCTTTTCCATTTCTTCACGGCGCCGGGTTTCCATCTGTTGCTGAATGCTGCGAATCAGCGGTACCGATTCGAGCGATTTCAGCCAGCGCTGGAACTGGGCGGATTCCTCGGTAATGATATTTCCGGCCAGCTGTGCTTCCTGCTCACGGTGTTCAACATTGCCCTGTACCACCTGCTGCAAATCATCAATGTCGTAGAGATAAGCACCATCAATATCGCCGATGCGCGGATCGATATCACGGGGTACGGCGATATCAACGAGGAACATCGGTTTGCTACGGCGTTTTTTCATGGCGGCTTCCACTGCATCGGGAAGCAGTACAAAGGTGCTGGCACCGGTGCTGGAGAGCACGATGTCGGCGGCATCCAGGTAATCCGTCAATTGATCCATGGTTAGTGCATGGCCTTCAAATTCCATGGCCAGATTCTGGGCGCGTTTCAGTGTCCGGTTGGCGACCAGAATATCGGTGCAGCCGTTGCCTCTGAGGTGGCGGGCAGCCAGTTCCGCCATTTCTCCGGCTCCCATAAGCAATACAGTTTTACCGGCCAGGTCGCCGAAGATGTGACGTGCCAGTTCAACAGCACAGGAGGAAATATTAACCGCCTGTTTGCCGATTCCGGTTTCACTGCGGGCACGTTTGGCGGCGGCAAACGTGGACTGATACAGCCGGTGCAGGACATGCCCGGCACTGCCTGCCGCCAGGGCATGTTCATACGATGCTTTGACCTGACCGAGAATCTGGGGTTCGCCGAGCACCAGTGAATCCAGGCCGGAAGCAACGGAGAACAGATGTTTAATGGCGTCATCCGTGGTGTAGGAATAGAGATGTTCACACACGTCTTCCAGGTCCATGCCTGCTTTACTGGCAAACCATTCGTGTACAGTGGCAATAGCAGCATCGGGGTCATGGGTGACCACCGTCATTTCGACCCGGTTACAGGTGGAGAGTAAAGCAGCCTCCCGGATTGCCGGGCACCGGACGCGTTGCTGCAAAATGTCGGCGATTTCATCCTCGCTGACAGCAAGGCGTTCACGCAATTCAACAGGCGCGGTCTTGTGATTCAGTCCAATATGGCAAATGCGCATGGCGCGAACCTAACGATTTACAGTGACAGGGTACAGGTCTCCGTCTTCCTGTAGATCCAGTGGTATCGGCATGCTGAGTTCGGCATCGGCAAACAGCCGGGCATCCACTCTGCCCTTGTGGCCCAGTTCAAGTAACAGGTAACAGGCGGGGGGCTGTGCGTGAAATGTTTGCACCAGTTCGGTCAGCTTGCGAATTCGGTCAGAGTCGGCATCACATGCCTCCCGGGTGGATATATATATGCCGACAAACGGGTAAGGGTCGAGAAAATCCGCAATGGAATGATCAGCTTTATATGACGTTTTCGTGACAGCAAGGCGCTTTTCAATCATATTGCCGCCGCCCGCAAGCAATCCCTGGCAACAGGGTTGCCTTCCGGAGATGGCATCGTGAAGCAGTTCCTGCATGCAATGTCGTTGAATGGAAAGGTTTTGTAACGCTGGGTGAGTGTTTTGCATGCTGCAAGGATAAAACCTTGCAGTGCCCCGTCAATGAAGGCTTGAAACGCTTTATGGATGTGAGGGGCGTTACAGAAAGATCACTGTGTTTTAAACGATTATTTTTGCCATGGAGGCTTGAGCAGGTGAACAAGACGATATCTGTATCCACATCATGCGGGAGAGTTGGTCTGGAAATGAATCATAAACTGTTTGCGACCGGTATTTTTCTCGCAGCCGGGTTGACTGTCTTTGGTATATGGGGTGCTTACGGCGTTTATCAGAGTGAGCATCTTTCAGCACTGTTGAAGCAAACCAGAGCAGAGCTGGCGCATAGCCAGGAGGCTGAACAGTCGCGTCTTGCAGATTTGAACCGCCAGCTGCAGGCAGAACAGGATAAACTGGCAGTGTACGCCCGCACAGTGGGCCAGATGCAGGCCCGCATGAGCCGGCTGGATGCACTGGGCGCTCGTCTGGTAGATGTTGCAGCGCTGGATAAATCGGAATTTGATTTTGGTCTGAAGCCGGCTTTTGGCGGACATCGTTCCCGGCTGCCTGTGGTTCTTGATGCCGAAGCTGTGCTGGATAACCAGCTGTCTGCGATAGATGAACGCTTGAAACAACTGGATGTGCAACTGGCTTCTGTCGATTACCTGATGGAAAAACAACAAACGCTGGACAAGGCCCGCCCACATGACTGGCCGACACAAGGTGGATGGATCAGTTCACGTTTCGGGCCGCGTATTGATCCGTTTACCGGTGCAGCGGCTTATCATTACGGGGTGGATATTGCCAATCACTATGGTGCTCCGGTCAGGGTGGCCAGTCGCGGTGTAGTCACCTTTGCCGGCAAAATGGAAGACTTCGGCTATGTGGTCGACGTCGAACATGGTTACGGATATAAAACGCGTTATGCCCATATGTCCAGTCTGACAGTCAAGGTCGGAGATGTTGTGAATGACGATCAGGAACTTGGCCGAATCGGATCGACCGGACATTCAACCGGTCCGCACCTGCATTATGAAGTCAGTCGTTATGGCAAACTGATCAATCCCGGCACATTCCTGCCACGCAGCTGATTACCGGGGCATCGGTATGCTATGCCGGTGTAGCAGCAGTTTTTTGTGATATTCTTCCGGATCCTTGGTTTGCGTTATGGCGCCGCCACGCGGGTAAAGGGCATCGTACAGACGCGAGACCCAGAAACGCAGTGCTGCCAGTCTGAGTAATAACGGCAATGCCGCATGCTCATCTTCCTCCAGCGGACGCACCGATTCGTAACCGTTCAGAAATGCACCGGTTCTGGACTGGTCCCGGTCTGTCAGCAGTAGCGCCTGTGCATTGATCGAGATGGCAATATCCATGACATAGGCAGCATCATGGGCATAGTAGAAATCGATGATGCCGGAAACCTGATCACCCTCGAACAGGATATTATCAACAAACAGATCGCCGTGAATAACACCGGATGGCAATGAATCCCAGGCACAGGATTGCTGGAAGTCCAGTTCATCAGATAACAGGTCGGCTGCATCCTGTCCGTATATGTCAGCTGTTTTGTCCAGCACAGCGTCAATTTTCTCTGCCAGCCAGATGGCTCCGGTCGGGTTGCTGCGGCGCATTTCGAAATCAGCTCCGGCCAGGTGCAGCCGGGCCAGAGCCCGGCCGGAAGCGGTGAGCCTGGTTTCATTGAGCTGATCCAGTGTTTTTCCCGGCAGGCATGAGACGATACAACCCTGCTTGCCCTGAACCTCAAACAGCAATGAGCCGTCCCTGCGCTGCATGACATCAGGGCAGGATAGTCCATTGGCGGCCAGATGTTTCATCAGATGCATGAAATACGGCAGCTCTGATGCATCCAAGCGCTCAAAAACCGTCAGTACATAGCGTCCGGCATGTTCACCCTGTGTGTGAATAAAAAAGTTGCTGTTTTCAATGCCGTCAGCAATCCCTTCAAAAGCAGTGAGGGTGCCAAGGCTGTAATCGGCAAGGATGGCGCTGATGTCAGCATGTGTAAGCTCGGTATAAACGGACATGGTGCGAAACATAACCGCGGCGGGCGGTTAGACATAGCCCTGATTGGTATTTTTTCCGATACGTTACAGGCATTGTTCGGCCAGCTATCAACCGTTAGCGTTCGCGGCTCTTTTTTGGCAAAAAAATGCGGCAGGTAAACTATGGATAAAATTATCATTCAGGGCGGCGTGCCGTTATCCGGAAGCATTGAAGCCAGTGGCGCGAAAAATGCGGCCCTGCCGCTGCTTGCTGCGGCCATTCTGGTCGATGGCCCCGTGACTTACCGCCGCATTCCGCATTTGCGCGATATTTCAACGATGATGACACTGCTGGCATGGCAGGGGGCGGATGTTGAATATGATGATCAGCATTGTTTGCATGTAGATACGCGTCCGGCCAGTAAATCCGAGGCACCGTATGAACTGGTGAAAACCATGCGTGCCTCTTCGCTGGTACTGGGCCCGTTACTGGCCCGTTTCGGTCAGGCCCGGGTGAGTTTGCCCGGCGGGTGTGCTATCGGTGCCCGGCCGATTGATATGCACCTGAAGGGCCTGGAAGCGATGGGCGCAAGTATTGAAGTGGAACAGGGTGATATTGTAGCCCGGGCCGCCAAAGGGTTGTCGGGGGCCATTATCTCGTTTGATCAGGTCACGGTCACCGGTACAGAGAATCTGATGATGGCTGCCGTGCTGGCAAAAGGCACGACCGTTCTGGATAACGCGGCCCGGGAACCGGAGATTGTCAATCTGGCCGAGTCGTTACGTGGCCTGGGTGCCGATATTGAAGGCGATGGCACGAATCGCATTGTGATTCAGGGTGTGGAACGACTGGAGGCCGGTGAGATGACAACCATTGCCGACCGGATTGAAACGGCCACCTATCTGGCTGCAGGTCTGATTACCGGTGGTGATGTGACCGTGACCAATGTCGATCCGTATGCGCTTGAAGCTTTTCTGGCCAGAGTAAAAGATACAGGCGCACTGGTTGAATGCGGACCGGATTTCGTGCGTTGCAAGG
Organism: Mariprofundus sp.; assembly: GCA_030951065.1. Taxonomy (GTDB): domain Bacteria; phylum Pseudomonadota; class Zetaproteobacteria; order Mariprofundales; family Mariprofundaceae; genus Mariprofundus. The sequence continues at coordinate 6,286 of JAUZQH010000150.1, forward strand.
CGCAGGGACGCTTGAAGGCCGTGGATATCCATACACTGCCGCATCCGGGCTTCCCGACTGATCTGCAGGCCCAGTTCATGGCCATGATGACGCTGGCCGAAGGTACCAGTGTGGTTCGGGAAACCATTTTTGAGAATCGTTTTATGCATGTGCAGGAACTGGCCCGCATGGGGGCGGATATCAGCCTGGACGGCAATACGGCGGTAGTGCATGGCTGTGCACGTATTTCCGGTGCGCCGGTGATGGCGACCGATTTGCGTGCATCGGCTTCGCTGGTGCTGGCCGGCCTTGCCGCCGAAGGTGAAACGACCGTGTCGCGTGTTTACCACATTGATCGCGGTTACGAGCGTATTGAAGAAAAGCTGGGTAAGCTTGGTGCCCGGATTGAACGACACAGTATCAGTGAAAACTGGATGAAGGGAGCGCAACTGAATGCCTGAACTCGGCCGTGATTCAAAACCGTTAACCATTGCCCTGTCCAAAGGACGGATTCTGGATCAGACTCTGCCATTGCTGGCTGCTGCAGGCCTGAATCCTGCTGAAGATGTACAGAAAACACGCAAGCTTATGGTCAGCGGTAATGCGGACGGGCAGGAGATCCGGTTCCTGATTATCCGGGCAGCGGATGTTTGCACCTATGTCGAGCAGGGCGCTGCCGATCTCGGTATCGCAGGGCGGGATTCACTGCTGGAGTATCGACCCCGTGTGTATGAGCCGCTGAATCTGAATATCGGTCGTTGCCGCCTGTGTGTGTGCGGGCCGGAGGCGCTGGTCAATGCCGGTCCGCCTGAACGCGGCAGTCGCATCCGTGTGGCCACCAAGTATGATCATCTGGCGACGGAGTATTTTCTGTCTCAGGGTGTACAGGCCGAGATTATTCATCTGTACGGTTCGATGGAACTGGCACCGCTGGTGGGTATGGCCGAGCGCATTGTTGATCTGGTCGAAACCGGTGGCACATTGAAAGCCAATGGTTTGATTGAAGAGACAACGCTGTTCGATATTTCCAGCCGATTGATTGCCAATCCGGCCAGCTTTGCCACGCGCAGGCAGCAGATTCAGCCGATGATTGAGCGCTTGCGCCAGGCGGTTGAAAAAAAAGCTGAATATCAGGCATAAGGAACGAAATATGAGCAAGATTCTACGACTGGATTCACAGCAGGACGGCTTTGCCGATAAACTCAATGCATTGCTGTCACGCGAGGCCGATACCGGCGTTGATGTACAGAGCCTGGTAGCGGGCATACTCGCTGATGTGAAAACACGCGGTAATGCGGCGCTGTGCGAATATACCGAACGCTTTGACGGCTGGGCCTGTACGGGTGAAACGATTGAAATCACGCCCGAACGTATGCTGGCAGCATGGAACAATGTTTCCGAAATGGATCGGGATTCGCTGCAACTGGCGGCTGATCGCATTCGCGCCTACCACGAACACCAGACCCAGGATGACTGGGAATATACCGACGATATCGGCATGACACTGGGGCAGCGTATCACGCCGCTGGACCGGGTCGGTCTGTATGTGCCCGGTGGCAAGGCGGCCTATCCGTCTTCGGTATTGATGAATGCCGTACCGGCGCAGGTGGCAGGGGTGGAAGAGATTGTCATGGTGGTGCCGACGCCGGGTGGTGAAATCAATGAACTCGTACTGGCTGCGGCCCACGTATCCGGTGTGCAGCGCGGATTCGCTGTGGGCGGAGCGCAGGCTGTGGCGGCACTGGCCTACGGCACCGAAACGATTCCGGCAGTGGACAAGATTGTCGGACCGGGCAATAAATTTGTGGCTGCCGCCAAGCGGCAGGTATTCGGCACCTGTGGCATCGATATGATTGCAGGGCCGTCTGAAATTGTCGTGGTGGCCGATGGCGGCAATCCGAGCTGGATCGCGGCCGATTTCCTGTCGCAGGCCGAACACGATGAGGCGGCCCAGAGCATTCTGGTTTCCACCGATAAACATCTGCTGGACCAGGTGGCAGCTTCGATCGAGGCGCATCTGGCCGTATTGCCCCGTGCTGAAATTGCGCGTGCATCGGTTGAAACGCATGGCGCGCTGATTCATGTTGCTGACTGGGCCGAGGCGGCTGATGTGGTGAATGTGATTGCACCGGAACATCTCGAACTGGCACTGGAAAATCCGGATGATATTTTGCCGGCTATCAGGCATGCCGGGGCAATCTTTATCGGTCATTTCGTGCCGGAAGCGCTGGGCGATTATATCGCCGGGCCCAACCATGTCCTGCCGACCAATCGTACGGCGCGGTTCTCAAGCCCGCTGGGTGTGTACGATTTCCAGAAACGCAGCAGCCTGATCCGGGCTACGCGTGCGGCGGTTGAGAAAATCGGCCCTGCTGCAGCGCATCTGGCTCATCGTGAAGGTCTGCAGGCCCATGCCCTGACGCTGGAATTACGTTTAAAGAAGCCCCGATGATACGCAGTGATATTAAAGCGTTGTCGGCTTATCATGTACCGGACAGCTCCGGTATGATCAAGCTCGATGCCATGGAGAATCCGTTCACGTTGCCGGATACATTGCAGGAACAGTGGTGTAAATGCCTGTCCGGTGTTGATATCAACCGCTACCCGGATGCCGATATGGCCGGGCTGCGTGGTCAGATTGCCGCCCGTGCCGGCGTCCATGCCGATCAGATTCTGCTGGGCAACGGTTCGGATGAAATCATTCAGATGATACTTATGGCAGTCAGAGCCGGTACATGTGTGGTGCCGGCACCGACGTTTGTCATGTACGATCTGATTTCGCACTGGCTGCAACGGTCGGTAGCATCCGTACCGCTGACCGAAAACTTCAGTCTGGATGCGGATCATTTTTTACAGGCCTGCGGGCGTGAAAAGGCGGAAGTCGCATTTCTGGCCTGTCCGAATAACCCGACCGGCAATCTGTGGCCCGAAGATACTGTGCGGAAAATCGCCGAAGGCTTTAACGGTCTGCTGGTTATTGATGAGGCCTACGGTCCGTTTGCCGGACACGATCACACGCATCTGATTGCCGATAATGTGATGATATTGCGAACCTTTTCAAAACTGGGCTGGGCCGGTTTGAGGCTGGGTTATCTGATCGGCGAAGCCGGTCCGATCGCGTATCTGAACAAGGTTCGCATGCCCTATAATATCAATGCGCTGACCCAGGCTTCGGCACGCTTCCTGCTGGATCATTTTGATGTATTCGAGCGGCAGGCTGCTGTAATCCGGGCCGAGCGCGAGCGCGTGACAGCCGCACTGTCGGGTATGAGTACGGTTGAAGTGTTCCCGTCACAAACCAATTTTGTACTGCTTCGCATCCCTGATTCGGACAGCGCATTCGAACAGTTGAAACAGCATGGTATTCTGGTCAAGAATATGAACGGGGCACACAGACTGCTGGCCAACTGCCTGCGTATTACGATTGGTACAAGCACGGAAAATGACGCGGTGTTGACAGCACTGAAGGAGATTCTGATATGAGTCCTGATACACATCGTTTTGATACACAGCGAACAGCATCGATTGAGCGTACCACCCGAGAGACATCAGTCCGGTTAAGCCTTGATCTGGATGGTACCGGCAAGGCGGAACTGAACTCGTCGATTCCGTTTCTCGATCATATGCTGGAGCAGATAGCACGGCACGGACTTGTTGACCTGACGGTTGCTGCAACGGGTGATCGGGAAATTGATGACCACCACACCGTGGAAGATATCGGCATCTGTCTGGGCGAAGCCTTGCGCGAGGCTATTGGCGACAAGGCCGGTATTGTGCGTTACGGTCATGCCTATGTGCCGCTGGATGAGGCATTATCGCGCGTCGTGCTCGATTTCTCGGGTCGACCGGGTCTGGAATACCATATTGATTTTCCCAAGGAAACCGTCGGTGGCTTTGATATCGATCTGTTCAAGGAGTTCTTTCAGGCCGTGAGTAATCACGGGCGCATCACGTTACATATTGATACGCTGCGCGGCGGCAATAACCACCATATCATTGAAACGGTATTCAAGGCTTTCGGTCGCGCCCTGCGTATGGCTGTGGCACCCGACCCCCGTCAGAGCGGTATTCCGTCAACCAAGGGGGCGTTATAAATGACACGGCCTGCGCCATCCATGGCTGCGGCCTTGCATGGCCTTGCAGGAACGCGGATCTGCAAGGCTTGCGGACTCGCAATGCCCGCCCGCCCCACATGCTGTGGGGATGTTTTCTGCGCTCCATAAGAGAAAGATCATGATTGGTTTGATTAACTATGGCATGGGGAACCTGCATTCGGTGGCCAAGGCGCTGGAAAAGGCCGGTGGCAGGGTGGAACCGGTTGACGATGCCGACAGGCTAAAGGATTACGACCGTATTGTGTTGCCCGGTGTGGGTGCATTCAGGGATTGTATCGGCGCCTTGCAGGAAACCGGCATGGATGTGGCGCTGAAAGAATCGATTGATTCGGGCAAGCCGTTTCTCGGCATTTGCCTGGGCATGCAGGTGCTGATGGATGTGTCCTGCGAATTCGGATCGTATCGCGGGCTCGGGCTGATTCCCGGTGCCGTCAAACCATTCCCCGAACAGCATCCGGAACGCGGTTTCAAGATTCCGCACATGGGCTGGAATGATGTTGTCCTGTCCTCCGAAAAACAACCGCATCCGGTACTGGCGCCGCTGGCCGGCAATCAGGTCTATTATGTGCACTCCTATTGCTGCATGCCGCAAAACCCGGATCATCTGCTGGGCGTCTGTTCCTACGGCGATTATCCCTTTGCCGCCGCCATCGGACGCGACAATATGGTGGCGGTACAATTCCACCCGGAAAAATCACAGCGTGCCGGACTGGCGCTTCTGGAGGCATTCCTGCAATGGCATCCGTAAATACATTTGAACTGATCCCCGCGATTGATTTGAAAGGCGGCCATTGCGTACGTCTGAAACAGGGTCGCATGGATGATGCCACCGATTATGGCAATGATCCCGCCGCCATGGCGGCACACTGGCAGTCGCTCGGAGCGACACGATTGCATGTGGTTGATCTGGACGGCGCATTCGCCGGCAAGCCTGCCAACCGTGAAGCCATTCGCGCGATTTGTGCGGAAATGACCATTCCCGTGCAACTCGGTGGCGGCTTGCGTGATTTGAATATGATTGAAGGGACACTGAATCTCGGGATCCAGCGGGTCATTCTCGGTTCTGCCGCGATCTCGAACCCTGACCTGGTCACGGATGCATGCAGTGCTTTTCCGGGTCGGGTGTGTGTCGGCATAGATGCCAGAGCCGGTATGGTGGCTGTGCATGGCTGGGATGATGTGACTGATGTCAGGGCGGTTGATCTGGCCAGGAAATTCGAGGATGCCGGCGTGGCAGCCATTATCTACACAGATATTTCGCGTGACGGTATGTTGACCGGGCCGAATATCGAAGAGACGGTGAATCTGGCCCGTGCGATTTCCATTCCGGTCATTGTCTCCGGTGGTGTGGCACGCATGGATGATGTGACGGCCTGTGCCACCCATGCCAATGACGGCATCTGCGGTGCTATCACCGGCCGGGCTATTTACGAAGGTTCTCTGGATTTTGCCGAAGCGGTTAAACTGCTCAAATGAAAGCCCATGCTCAGTAAACGTATTATTCCCTGTCTGGATGTGGCGCACGGACGTGTCGTCAAGGGCGTGCAGTTTGTCGATATCATTGATGCCGGAGATCCGGTCGAGGCGGCCATCAAGTATGATGAGCAGGGTGCGGATGAACTGACGTTCCTTGATATACGTGCCAGTCACGAGAGCCGTGATACACTTTACCATATGGTGACCGAAGTGGCGGAACATGTGTTCATGCCGCTGACCGTGGGTGGCGGTGTCAAAGCCCTGGAGGATATCGAGAATCTGCTGCATGCCGGTGCGGACAAGGTGTCCATCAATACTGCCGCGATTTTCACGCCGGAACTGGTTAAACATGCAGCCGAGCGATTCGGTTCTTCAACGATTGTGGTGGCTGTGGATGCCAAGCGTGTAGATGAACACTGGGAATGCTTCACCCACGGCGGCAGAAAGCCCACCGGTATCAATGCCGTGGACTGGGCGAAACGCATGTCCGATTACGGGGCCGGCGAAATCCTGTTGACCAGCATGGATGCGGACGGCACCCAAAACGGTTATGACATTCCGCTGACATGTGCCGTATCCGATGCCGTGACTGCCAATGTTGTTGCATCCGGTGGCGTAGGCACACTGGAGCATCTGGCCGCAGGTTTGCAAGAGGGGAAAGCCGATGCCGTACTGGCCGCCTCGATTTTCCATTTCGGTACCTTTACCATCCATGAGGCCAAGTCCTATCTGGCGGCTCAGGGAATCCCGGTACGTCTGTAATGCCCCTGGCCGCTGATTCTTCACCTTTCACCGCTTACGTCTAAATGGAATGGGCCCAGCAATTCGTTGAACAGTATGGCTACTGGGCCGTATTTATCTGGACGTTCATTGAAGGGGAGAGCGTATTCATTGCGGCAGCGGCTCTGGCCGCGGCGGGGTTGTTGACCCCCTGGAAAGTGATTGTGGTTGCTGCCTGCGGCGCTTATGTCGGTCACATCGTATTTTTTATGATCGGTCGCTGGAAAGGGATTGCGGTTATCGAGGCCATTCCATTTCTCAAACGTCATCATCCCAAGGCCAATATGATACTGGATCAATATGCCCACTGGTCGATTTTCATATTCCAGTATCTCTATGGCACGCGTCTGGTTGCTGCGATTATGTTCGGTTGTTCAAGTATAGGTTTTTCACGTTTCGCGTTGTTGCAGGTGGTCAATTGCCTGAGCTGGGCGCTGATTATCTATGCGGCCGGCCATCTGCTCGGCATGGCCGGCATGGCCATTCTGCATCGTTTCGGTGTAGCCGGTCTGGTTGTCGTGTTGCTGATGGCACTGGTGGTCGGCGGCTGGATGTATTTGCGTTACGGTCACCGGCATGTGCGCAATCATCTGGATAAACATGATCGCAATCACGGCAAGCATAGTGACGAATAAGGTCTGAAGGTATATAATAACAGGGACGGAGGTGGTTGTATGTCTGTCCGACCTGCTGCTGTTGCCGGCCTGTTTTATCCCGGAGAAGCCCGGGAACTGGCGGCGTTTGTTGCCGCATTTCTGCATGATGCAACAGCCCGTTTGCCTGCAGCGCTGCCTGTTCCCGAAGCCGTCATCGTACCGCATGCCGGTTATATTTATTCCGGTCCGACAGCCGGCTTTGCCTATGCCGCAGCCGCACTGAAAGGCGCCATGATCAGTCGTGTGGTATTGCTGGGCCCGGCTCATCGCCTTGCTTTTTACGGCATGGCCCTGTCCGGTTACGATGCATTTGCCACGCCGCTGGGTGATGTGCGACTCGATACCGGGGCCATACAGCAATTGCTGACATTACCCGGGGTACATGTGAATGATGCCGCCCATGCACAGGAGCATTCGCTGGAGGTGCAGCTGCCGTTTCTGCAAACGGTACTCGGCGATTTCTCACTGGTGCCGGTCTGTATCGGTTCCGTGCCACCGGATGCGGTGGCACGGGTGATCGAAAGCCTGTGGGGCGATAAGAACACCCTGTTTGTCATCAGTTCGGATCTGTCCCACTACCACAGCTATGATGAAGCCCGGGCACTGGATCGACTCAGTATAGATACGATACTGGCCATGCGGGATGAGCTGAACCATGAGCAGGCATGCGGTGCGACCGGGATCAATGCGCTGTTGAGCGTGTCCGGACGTCATGGCCTGACGGCAAAGCTGCTGGATTATCGGAATTCGGGTGATACCGCAGGCGACAGGGATCGTGTGGTCGGATATGCATCCATCGCATTTTACGGGCAGGAGAAATCATCATGAACGATCCGCTCGGCAGGGGAGATACACTCATTGCACTGGCCCGCCATGCGATTGCCGCACAACTCGGGATAGCGGGGTACGAAGGCGCGGCGAAAGAAACGGATCTGAACGGTCCTGAATGGCTGCAGGAAACCGCGGCGACGTTTGTCACGCTGACCATGCATGGTCAGTTGCGCGGCTGTATCGGCTCGCTGGAGGCTTACCGCCCGCTTGTTGACGATGTACAGGCCAATGCAGTGGCGGCGGCGTTCCACGATCCCCGCTTTTCGCCGCTGAGCCGGGATGAATTCGATGATGTGAGGATCGAGGTCTCGGTGTTATCGGCGATGCAACCGGTGCATGCGCCCGACGAGGATATTGCCCTGTCGAACATCAGCCGGGGTGTCGATGGCGTTGTATTCAAATATGGCACGCATCAGGCGACATTCCTGCCGCAGGTGTGGGATCAGTTACCGGAACCCCGGCTGTTTATGGCGCATCTGAAACAGAAGGCGGGGCTGCCTGCCGGTTTCTGGCATCCGGATGTGCAGTTATACAAATATCAGGTCAGCAAATATATTGAGCAGGGGAATTCGAAAGCGCAGAAGGAGTAGCCATGGCGAATGAACACTTCCCGGGACGATACTGGCACAGGCTGGAGGATGGCCGTATCCAGTGCGATGTCTGTCCGCGCGATTGCAAACTGCACGACGGGCAGCGGGGGCTGTGTTTTGTGCGTAAACGCGAAGGTGAACAGATCGTACTGACCACCTATGGCCGTTCATCCGGCTTCTGCATCGATCCGATCGAGAAAAAACCGCTCAATCATTTTTATCCCGGTTCCAGCGTACTGTCGTTCGGTACCGCCGGTTGCAATCTGGCCTGTCGTTTCTGCCAGAACTGGGATATTTCCAAATCGCGTGAATTTGACCGTCTGTGTGATAAGGCCGAACCGGAGCAGATTGCCCGGGCCGCTGCCGGTCACGGCTGTCAAAGTGTGTCCTTCACCTATAACGATCCGGTGATCTTTCTGGAATATGCGGTGGACACCGCCCGCGCCTGCCATGCGCTGGATATTAAAACCGTGGCTGTGACCGCCGGTTATATGCATGCGGAGGCACGGCGCGAGTTCTTTGCCCACATGGATGCGGCCAATGTGGATTTGAAGGCATTCACGGAAGATTTCTATCACAGGCTCTGTGCCGGCCAGTTACAGCCGGTGCTTGATACCCTGCAATATCTGAAACATGAAACGGATGTCTGGCTTGAAATCACCACCCTGCTGATTCCGGGCAAGAATGACAGCGATGAAGAGCTCACCGCCATGTGCGACTGGATTGCCGGACATCTGGGTCCCGATGTGCCGCTGCATTTCACCGCATTTCACCCGGACTGGAAAATGACCGATATTGCACCCACGCCGCCGCCGGTATTAACCCGGGCACGCCATATCGGACTGCAGGCCGGCCTGCACTATGTGTATACCGGCAATGTGCACGATACCGCCGGCGGTACGACATTCTGTCCGGGCTGCCGTGCAAAGGTGATTGTGCGCGACTGGTACGAGATTCCGGAACATCATTTGTCCGACGACGGCCACTGCAACGCATGCGGCACTGCTGTTCCCGGTCGTTTCGGTCCGTTTCACACTGCCTTCGGTGGCCGGCGCATGCCGGTCAGGATTTAGGGCATGTTCACACTGACAAGACAAGCAACGTGTCTGCCACAAACCGGGTCTGGGCATTTACATCCGGCAGGGATTATGCTATATACGGTAACCGGGTTTTCCGGCGAGGATGCATGTTGCGGGAACGGTTTGTATGGTGTTCATTAAAAGAGGGCTGACGGATATGCTGGATGTTGTTTCAGCAAGGTTGAGAGAGGTTTTTTCGTCGCTGAAAAGGCCCGCCTCCGAACGCAGCGGTCCCGTTCTGTTTATTCTTTATCTGACTATTCCGACCGGAATTACCTTTGCACTGATCAATTATCTGAGTGGTAACCGCACCTTGGCCATGATCGAATTCGTGGTGATGGTGTTTGTGCTGATGCCGGTTTTCTGGCTGACGAAAAAAGGCCGCTACATCGGCCTGTGCGAGCATATTGTCATGCTGGCCGCCGTACTGATGTTCGGCACCCTGCTGATCACCGGCGGCAAAGCTGGAGCCGGAAACAGCTGGATGTTTATCATTCCCTTTGTGGCCTTCTACATCAATGATCAACGCGCGGCATGGAAATGGATCGGTGTATTTTTCCTGATGATTCTGGGCCACCTGGTCCTTGCCGAACTGGGCTATATGTCGGCCTACTATTCGACCGGACAGCTGGCCGTGTTTATGGCGGCTTTTCTGTTTTATGCAGCCATTGCCTACGTGTTTAACCGTTACAGGAACCAGTATTCCTCTCGCCTTGAATCCGAGGTGGAACAGAAGACCCGGGAATTGCAGGCCAATGTCGATCAGTTCAGCCATCTTGCCCTGTTTGACACCGTTACCGATCTGCCGAACCGGAGGCTGTTTATCGACAAACTCGGGCAGGCCATCGATACATGCGGCAAAAAGGGCAGTACACTGGCTGTGGTGGTGGTGGATCTGGATCGGTTCCAGGAAGTGAATAATATCATGGGGCATGACAAGGGCGATATCGTGTTGCGCCAGATGGGGAGGCGAATCAGTCGCGTGGTTCGCAGTTCGGATACCGTTGCCCGTATCGGCGGTGATACATTCGCGCTGATTTTACCTGAAACGGATCAGGACAGTGTTGGTGAAATTACCGGAAAAATTGTCAGGGCGATGGAGGATCCGTTTGTGATTCAGCAGGATGCTGTTGAACTGCCCGTTCATATCGGTATTTCGATAGCCCCCATGCACGGCAGGGATCCCCGCCTGTTACTGCAGCGTGCCGATCTTGCCATGCGTCAGGCCAAGGCGGAGCAAATGGGAATCACAGCCATTTATGATCAGGAACTGGATCCGTACAGCTTCCGGCGGCTGGCTCTGTTCGGCAAATTGCGCAAGGCTATTTCAAGCGGGGGGCTGTCACTGGTTTATCAGCCGAAGGTTGGTCTGGACAGTATGCGCATTGCCGGTGTTGAAGCCCTGTTACGCTGGAATGATGCCGAGGAGGGGAGCATCTCTCCGGAGGAGTTTATTCCTATGGCGGAACAGACCGGCATTATGGATCAGTTGAGTGAATGGGTGCTGGAGTCTGCAGTGACTCAGACGGCGGCGTGGAAAAAGCAGGGAATATCCATTCCTGTCGCGATTAACCTGTCTCCACAGAATCTTCTCGATTCGAAACTGGCCGAAAATATTCAATCCCTGCTGGATCAGCACGGATTGAATTGCCATGATATTTGTATCGAGGTGACCGAAACAGCCTTGATGACACATCCGGAAAAAGCGCTTGCCACGCTTACCCTGTTGCATGAAATGGGGGTTTCCATTTCCATTGATGATTTCGGCACAGGTTATTCATCCCTGGCATACCTGAAAATGCTGCCCGTTGATGAGCTGAAAATAGACCAGTGTTTTATTTCCGGCATGTTGAAAAACAAGGATGATATGATAATCGTGAAATCCACGATCGAGCTTGCCAGGGGCTTCGGCCTGAGCATCGTTGCCGAGGGTGTGGAAGAGGAAGAAACCCTGCACGCATTGAAAGAGATGGGTGCCAGCAAGGTGCAGGGCTATTACCTGAGCCGGCCGCTTGCAGCGGGCGATTTCCGGAAATGGCTGGTGGAATCCCAATGGGGCATCGAGTCACCCGGTCTCAGGCTGGTGAATAAATCCTGATGCGCTGAAGTGATGGTGTGCTTTTCGATCAGAGACAAATAACTCAATAGCTCATGCCTGGCACCATCATTTTCTTTGCTTCCTGGCACCATCATTTTCAATCTATTCTCCTGAATTAACGCAACCGGTTTCTCCGGGCGACAATGACAGCTTGCTATGTGCTACATTTTATTTTATTGTAGCACTTCATGCATGAGGTATCTTATGAAAGCAATATCCATACGTGAGATGCGTAGTGACCTGGGTCATCTGGATAAATTGAGAGAATCAGAAGGCGAAATCATTGTAACCAGGCGCGGCACCCCCATCGCCCGGTTGCTGCCTGTACAAGGTTCCCGCAACATGCCTGATCACGCTGCGTTGCGCGCCCGAATGCCCGTTATGCTTTCGAGCGCCCGGCTTGTCCGGGAAGACCGGGATGATCGTTGATGTTGGTGTATCTCGATACCAGCGCCCTGGCCAACTGGTATCTGAATGAAGTTGGCAGCGATGTATTTGTTGCGTGGATCAAACAACAGGATGATGTACATATCAGCAGCCTGACTGCGACAGAAATGCGTTGCCTGCTGGCCAGACGAAAACG
>JAUZQH010000151.1 GCA_030951065.1 Mariprofundus sp.
AAGTTTCCGGTGTTGAAAAAAGTGATGCATATGCAGCCAAAACGTGTCAAAAAAGCAGCCTGGCAGGAGCTTGTGTTCACAGGCGATGATGTAGATCTGAACCGGTTGCCGATTCAGACATGCTGGCCGGATGATGTCGCGCCCCTGTTGACCTGGGGCTTGGTGGTGACGCGTGGTCCCAACAAGGATCGACAGAATATCGGTATTTACAGGCAACAGAAAATCGCTAAAAACAAGCTGATTATGCGCTGGCTCAAACATCGTGGAGGCGCTCAGGATCACCAGGAAGCAAAGAAGGCCGGTGCTGAATCGTTTCCCTGTGCCGTGGTGATTGGCGCTGATCCGGCGACGATCCTTGCGGCGGTTACGCCAATCCCGGATACGTTGTCAGAATACCAGTTTGCCGGGCTGCTGCGGGGCAAAAAAACACTCTTGTGCGACTGCCTGTCGGTGCCATTGCAGGTGCCGGCATCGGCTGAAATTGTGCTCGAAGGACATGTGTCGTTGAATGAATATGCCGAAGAAGGGCCATTTGGCGATCACACCGGCTACTATAATGAAACGGAAATGTTTCCCGTATTTACGGTGGAAACGATGAGCATGCGCAGTGATGCAATCTACCATTCCACCCATACCGGCAAGCCGCCGGATGAGCCTGCTGTGCTGGGGCTGGCATTCAACGAGGTGTTTGTACCGATTCTGCAAAAACAGTTTCCTGAAATTGTCGATTTTTATCTGCCGATGGAAGGTTGTTCTTACCGCGTTGCCGTGGTTTCCATCCGCAAGGGTTATGCGGGCCATGCCAAGCGGGTGATGTTCGGCATCTGGTCATACCTGCGGCAATTCATGTACACCAAGTTTATAATTGTGGTGGACGATGATATTGACTGTCGGGACTGGAACGAGGTTATCTGGGCTATTTCCACCCGTTGCGATCCGGCCCGCGATTTTACCATGGCCGAAAACACACCGATTGATTATCTGGATTTTGCATCTCCGGTGGCAGGGCTTGGTTCCAAGGTCGGTATTGATGCCACCAACAAATGGCAGGGTGAAACAGATCGTGAATGGGGTCGTCCGATTGCCATGACGGATAGCGTGAAAGCGCGTGTGGATGCTATCTGGCAAGAACTGGATCTATAACCGGCACAGGTAATGCACAGGCTTTTTGTCACTTCCCATACCCACTGTTCTTATCGGTGATGGACTCAGTCCGGCTGCATCGTTAAAGTTCGCCCCGTTTCAGGTGCCCGAAGGTTTTTCACTGTTTGATTGACCATGGGTGAAACGGGAAGTCCGGTGCGGTGTTGATTGCAACGCAAATAAAACCATCCATGGTTTTATTGCTTAACGGAAAGCCAAAAGTGTCATTTTGACTTTCCTCATAAATCAATGATGAACCATTGATTTGCATGCTCATCCTGAGCATGAGTTGTTTTTCAGCCAATTCCGGCGCAGCCCCCGCTACTGTAAGTCTGACAACGCTGTTTGAATCCACTGGATGTATTTTAGTCCGGGAAGGAAACAGCCGCGAATGAAGACAAGCCAGGAGACCGGCCTGAGACAGGAAACCTGCGGGTTTCAGACAGGATGGTCTCGGAGGGAGGCTGGTCGTGTATGATTTCGCTGCCGGTTTATCCTTCATCGCGGCAAACATGTACGTCTTCTTTTCTCTGAATCTGCCCTGATCATTATTGCACGGCGGGTGCACAGGAGAAAAAGTGAAAACGAGTAAAACAATCCATTATATGACTACAGGACTTGCAGCGCTGCTGATGATGTCCGGCCAGACAGCACAGGCGGCGCAACAGGAATCCTCATTGCCCACTGTGATAGTCACGGCAGACCGGGTGGCGAATGACGCTTCGCAGATCAGTGCCGATACGACAGTCATTAGCAGAGCCGAGATCGAACAGAGTCAGCAGAACAGTGTTGCCGATTTGCTGCGCGGGCAGGTCGGCATCCATGTTGCGGCAACCGGCGGGCCGGGCAAAGCGACATCGGTATTTATTCGCGGTGGCAACAGCGGCCATACGCTGGTACTGATTGACGGCGTTCGGGTTGGTTCGGCCACACTCGGCAGCTTTGACTGGGGCAACCTCTCCACAGCTGATATTGAGCGTATTGAAATCGTTCGCGGGCCGCAATCATCGTTATATGGCGCTGACGCCATGGGTGGTGTAATTCAGATTTTTACTCGCAAAGGAAAAACAGGCAACCAGATCACTGGCCATGTCGAAGCGGGTTCCTATAACACAGCATCGGCCAGTAGTGCTGTCTCCGGCGGCACTGAGGCAGGTGTTAATTATGCACTGACTGTCAATACGCTACGTACCGATAGCGTATCGGCTGCAGCCAAAGGCAGCGAAACCGACCCGTATCGCCAGACCACGGTATCGGGGCGATTGGCTTTGCCTGTCGGCAAGGGTGAAGTAGAATTACTGGCTCGCAATGTTGATGGGAAGACATCGCTGGACGGTTTCGGGCCATCTGATCTGGTCAATTTCACCAGCGACACACGCCAGTCCGTGATGTCGGCGCGGTTGAATTATCCGCTGACCGATTATCTGGAGAGTACGCTGCAACTATCCCGTTCCATGGATGAAGTGATTGGCCGTGATCCGGCTGGCGGTTTTAATAATTCAGATTTCCGTACCCGCATCAATCAGATTACATGGCAAAATCACCTGGATCTGGATGCCGTGTCGTTGCTGGTCGGTCTGGATATCCATCAGGACAAGGGCAATAGCGGCAGTGCAGGGTTTGCCCGTTCACTGACACAAAAAGCGGGTTTTGCCTCGTTGGCATGGTATGCGAAGATGATTGATCTGAATGGATCCGTGCGTTACGACAGCAACACTGCCAGCAGCAATAAAACGACATACCGGGCTGGCCTTGCTGTTCACCCGTTGAATGGCCTGAGACTCACGGCCAATTATGGCACTGGTTTCAAAGCTCCATCGATCAACGACCTCTACTTTCCTGCCTCGGCCTTTTCGGGTGGTAACCCAAATCTCAAGCCTGAAACCAGCCGAAGCTGGGATGTCGGCCTGCACTATAAATATAAGTCCGATGGAGCCAATGCCGCGCTTGATGTCGTCTGGTTCGATCAGCGCTATCGAAATCTGATTGTCTGGCAGGGGCCGCCGCCAAGTTTCTTTTTCTCTCCGGTTAATATTGGCCGCGCCCATACGAGAGGGCTGGAGTTATCTGCCAACATCAACATCGGCATTGCCTATCTGAACGGCATGTACACTTTCCTGAATGCGAGAGACAGCGTCACCGGGGATCTGCTGCCGCGCCGCGCCAGAGACAAGGGCAGCATTACCGCTGGCTTTAATATGGCCGGGGTAAATG
>JAUZQH010000152.1 GCA_030951065.1 Mariprofundus sp.
GAGGTGGTTGAGCCATGAGATGCATGCAAGTACTGATTGCCACAGCAGAACAGGAAGTATACCGCGGCCAGGCAAATATGGTTATTGCCCCCAGCGTTGACGGTTCACTGGCCATTTTGCCAGGGCATACACCGCTGTTGGCACTACTAAGACCGGGAGAGATCAGGATCGACTGTCCGGCTGACGGGGATTGCCGCGAATGTCATACCGATTATATGGCCGTTTTTGGCGGTTATCTGGAAGTTCAGCCGGATGTTGTCACGATCCTGGCCGATGCAGTAGAGCGGGCTGAAGATATTGATGCGGCACAGGCACAGAAAGCGGTCGAGCAAGCCAGGAAGTTGCTGAATTCACCGGATAAGGAGATTGCCAGCAAGGCATTACTCGATCTGGAATTGGCGATTGCAAAATTACGTGTGGTACGCAAAAACAGCCCTAAATCCTTCATGAAACCATGAGTCAGGCAGGTTGACCTACAAGGCAGCCTTGTCTGTAAGAAGTGGCTTGTGATAGCCATTTGCCCATCTGTTGAGCATATGGGGTTATCTTGCAGTTTTCGCTTATTTTGTTGCAGTGTCTCCGGTAGGGATATGGTATGGTATCTGATTCGGACATGACGGCCAGGAGGGAATCATGAAGTTTAGTAAATCCTACCGGGTGGAACCGGGCCGGCGCATTCACCTTGATGATATTGATCCGGACGGGCGTGATGGACTGCTGGATAAACAGGAAGCTGAGCCGCTGATCCAGCACTATGCCGATCGGTTGAGGGATTTACAGTACCGATTGTATGCCGAGTCCGGCAGAAGTCTGTTGATTTGTTTACAGGCTCTCGATGCCGGCGGCAAAGACGGGACAATTCGGCATGTGCTGGGTTATATGAACCCGCAGGGGTGCCGGGTGCAGTCATTCAAGCAGCCGACTCCCGAAGAACAGGGGCACGATTTTTTATGGCGTGCTCACAGGACAGTTCCGGCCAGGGGTGAAGTGGTTATTTTCAATCGCTCGTACTATGAGGATGTGCTGGTGACGAGGGTACATGGCCTGATTGATAAAAAAGTCTGTCATCGTCGTTTTAAAGCGATTCGGCAGTTTGAACGCCATTTGACAGAGCACGGCACCCATATCCTGAAATTCTATCTGCATATCAGCAAAGAAGAACAACTGCAGCGACTCACACGCCGGCTGGATGATCCGAACCGCTGGTGGAAAGTCACGGAGTCCGATTTTCTTGAGCGGAAATTCTGGAAAGATTACCAGCATGCCTTTGAGGATGTGTTCTTTCATTGTAACAGTAAAAAATCACCGTGGTTTATCATTCCATCCAATTACAAATGGTACCGTAATCTGATTGTTTCCCGGATTGTGGTTGAATATCTTGAATCGCTGGATTTACAGTTGCCCGAACCAAGTGCAGACATCGAGGCAATTCGAAAAACTTTTTGTTCCAATGGTTGTGTATAGTCATCAGGAGATGGGGGATAGTTTGCCGACAGCCATAAATCACTGCTATAAATTACTGCGGACAGCCCATTGATACGATTGGCTCTGCTTGGGCGGATGACTATGTCGAGAGTGCTTATGCTGCTGGTTACATTGATGACGGGATGTTCCACGCCGCGAGCTCTGATGCCAATGCCGACGCTCTATGCAACAGGCAAGGCCGAGTTGTTTGAATCGCTACCGCCTGAGCTGGCGGGTAATCGTGTGAATCTGCTCTATGTTACGGACCGTACAGCATGCCGCGATAAACAGGGGCGCTTAATGTACAGCGCCGGCCGATCCAGATCCCTGGCTTTTGGTTCGGCTCTGTTCACGATTGGGATGCCGGATCAAAAGCCTGAAGCACGACCGGTCGTTCGACTGGAGTCGTTGTCGGAACATGCCCGCTTTCCTCCCACACCATATCCGCTGACTTATAACGATGGTCGATATGAGGTCGATTCGAAGATCACAGCTCAGGAAAATCGGGTGGATCGTGCGTTGACGCATGAAATCAATCGAAGGCTGGCGATTGGTCCGCGCAAGGAAATCTTTCTGTTTATTCACGGGGTGGATAATTCGCTGGAGTTTGCACTGGAGACCTGGGCCGGCATGTGGCATTTCCTCGGACGTGAGGGTGTACCTGTGGTGTACAGTTGGCCGTCGGGAGTCGGTGGTGTGCCGATTACAGCATACAATTATGACCGGGAGTCAGGCGAGTTCACGATTTACCATCTCAAACAGTTTCTGAAAATCATTGCTGCGAATGATCAGGTGGAACGAATTCATATTGTGGCACACAGCCGGGGTACGGATGTGATTACCTCTGCAATTCGGGAGTTATTTATTGCTGCGCGTGCAGCCGGGCAGGATATGCGGCAAGAGTATAAAATTGCAGATTTGGTCCTGATTGCACCGGATTTGGATATGGATGTGGTAGGGCAACGCCTTGCTGCCGAAAAGCTGGCTGAGGGAATCGGTCGGATTACGATCTATGTTTCGCCCGAGGACAAGGCACTGGGGCTGGCATCAGTGTTATTCAGCAGCGTGCTGCGTTTTGGACAGATACGATCCGAAGATATACAGACACAGATAAGAATCGGTGAGCATATCAATAATATTGCCTTCATTGATGCGGGACAAACCGAAGGCATTGGACACGGTTATTTCTATAATAATCCGGCGGTGAGTTCCGATCTCATGTTGCTGCTGCGTTATGGCCTGGCAGCGGGGAGTCCGGGCAGACCGTTGATACCCTCACGCTCGCATTTCTGGCGGGTTCCGGTTGATTATCTGAAACGATAGTTTTGATGCAATGCACATACTGAAATTATTCGATCTGTTTATACTTTTGTGAAGGCAGAAAATTTTACCCGAAGCTGACTCGGAAGATATAAAACTCTTTTAAACATTTTAGTGTCTGGCGGTGGATAAGGGTGATCAGACCTTAATTTATTAAACGATAGCGCATACTGAAACTGATTCTGGTTGAATCACCGAGAGTTGCAGGCGGAGGGGGGAAAGGCAGGGATGCAACAACCGCAGACCTGGTTGATGTGCGCAGAACGGCATGTTTGCCGCTGATCTGAATGTTGTCCGGGTAGCCGGATGCGCTGATGCTGAATGAAATGTGAATATCGCCTTCAATATGACGTCGGCGGGCTGAATAAGGGTACTGTTTGTGTGCCCGGATTATACGCATAATCCGGGCCAGATAATGATGGTGCAATTGTCTCTTTTTCGCTTGCATCGCTGTAATATCCGCCCTGGATTTTGTTTTTTTCACAGCAACATTGAACGCAGAAGAAACGGGTTTCGTGATGGGACCCGGCTGTTGTATGTGCTGCGGTCGGATCGGTGTGTTGTTATCCGGCATAGGTTTCTTTTCGCTTCGGAGGCGGGGCTTCGGTGTAATTTCAGGTTTGGGTTTTGCTGGTTCCGGTTTACTAACTGATACTGCTTTCGGACGTATCTGTTTCGGCTCGGCCGGTAGATCACTGATAATTTTTTTGTCGATGCTTTCATTTGCCATGGCCGACATGACCAGTTCAACCTCCAGCAGAGAAGCACGATGCGGAAGGGGGACATCGTACTTCTCTAACGGGGCAGAAAAGCGGATCAGTAGCAGATGCAACAGCAGCGCCATCAGCAACGACAGGGAAAGTTTACGTAATGTACCGTTGTACCCGCGCTGACGATATTCATTGACGATAAGCAGATGCTTATACAGACCGTCCTTGTCCGTAGCTGCTGGAGCCAATGCTTAATACCGAATTAAAAGTTGGCTCTGGCCTGTACAAAGAAACTTCGCCCTTCACCGGGCAGGCGTTCGCCGACAGGTACGGCTGATGCCTGTCCGGTCACGTCTGTTGAGACCCGATTATAGCCGCCCAGATGATCCTGATAAAAGCGATCCAGAAGGTTGTTGACGCCGACACTGATTTCACTGCCTTTGGTAATGGCATATCGGGCACGCAGATTAAACAGGCTGTAGCCGGAAGTTGTCTGTTCACTGTTGCTTTGCGATACCTTGTTCTGTTTGGCATAGAATACGCCTTCAGTTGTGACCGACCAACCGGCATCACCGTAATAACTAAGGCCGACAGTGCTGTTTAACGGTGCAATGCGATAGAGGTTGTCGCTGATGTCACGACGTTTACCTCGTACATAGCTGATGGTGCCGTTCAGCGCGATATGATCCGTAATATTCACTCCGAAATCGGCATCCGCACCATAGAACTCCGCATCGACGTTGGAAAACTGTAACGGTACGCAGAATGGATCCAGCGGATTGGCAGTACAGAAACCGCCGCCGCGCAACATATTTCCCTGGTTGACGCGGAAGTTATAGGCCGTACCACTGGTTAGAGCCGTACCCTGAATGTAGTTATTAACCCGTTTGAAAAAGACGTGCGGCGTGAAATAGGCACGATCGGAGTGCCAGTCGAAACCGGCGTCAATATGATATGATGTTTCGGGGTTCAGATAGACATCGCCAACATAGGTGCGCATATCGGCAAGACCCGCAGTTGATTCCAGTGGCGACCAGAGATAACGCTCCTGATAGGACGGAGCCCTCTGTTTTCCGGCCACTCCGATTTTGAAACTCAGATTATCATTAATACGCCGGGTCAGTTGAAGGGTGAGATCAACCAGGTTGTCATTTTGAGAAAGCTGGCTGTTGTTGAAACTGCTGGCCAGCATATTGATCTGTGTGCCCAGCATGCCTCCGAACCCGCTGGCACTGACGGTACCTGAATTCATCTGTACCCGGGTATAACGGGCACCCAGGCGGATATCGAGACTATCACTCAGAGCAGAATGCCACTCCGAAAACAGGCTGTAGCGGTTGCGTTTGACATCATTATAGTTTTGCAGAGAGAAAGCCGCATTGGTCGGGTCATAAATATCGGCATTGTGTCTGGCCAGCCAGCCATCGGTGCCGATTGTGAGGTGACCACCGCTGACAGGGATACCGGCATGCAGTTTATAAGCAAAATCCCTGGCGTTGGTGACGGCATAGCGATACATCGGCATGCCCATCATGCCGAGCATCAGCGGTACACTGCGCAATGAAAAGTTGTCCATTTTATGGTCGGTATCCATATAATGCATATCGCTCAGCCACTGGATACCGCCGAGATCCTGATCGCTCTGATAGGAGGCATTAAATGCATTGCCTTTGACATAGATAATATCCATAGGCAAGGCCGGAGAGCCGGAGTCGTCCACACGCTCGTTACTGTAACCGAGCTTTCCTTCTCCCCGGGAAAAATGGTGTCCATATTCTACACCAAGATTACGACGTTTATACTGTGTCGGCACAATATCTTTGCCATTACCGGCTTTCATGTCCTGTCCCTTGTCGTAATTGCCGTTGATTTGCAGGCGGTCTGTGCTGCCACTGATGCCGAGCTGACCACCGGCCGTAAATGCTTGGTTGTTGCTGTCGTAACCCGTGGAGAGCGTACCGTGTGTTTCAACACCACCATCAGCTGAATAGGGCAGACTGCTTGTATTAGCCTGTACGGTGCCGCCGATACTTTCGGCTCCTGCGCTTACCGGGGAAATCCCCCTGATTACCTTGATACTCTCCAGTTGGGACGGAGCTACATGACTTAGCGGCGGATCCATCCAGTTCGGACCGGCCGGTGCAATATTCAGTCCGTCGAGCTGAACA